>NZ_LAJY01000129.1 GCF_000963705.1 Elstera litoralis
TTTCCCTATATCCACCCGCAAGACCCAAGCGAGCCGCGCGACTCGCTGCCCGATTTCCGCGCCCAGCGCTCGGAGTTTGAGGCGCGTGCCCAGCGCTCGGAAGCGACCGGGACGGGCACCCATGATTCCGTTGGGCAAACGCCGGGGCAGGGGCGGGTGGAGCAGCGGATTATCGATGGGGTGGTGCGCACCGCGATCACGGCGGAGCCGGTTGGGCATTTCCTCTCGGTCTTCATTCCGCCCGTGCGGGCGCTCGAAGACTACCTCGATCTGATTGCTGAAGTGGAAGCGGTGGCCGAAGCGTTACGCATTCCCGTGCGCATCGAAGGGTATCCGCCGCCGCCCGATCCGCGCCTGCGGGTGCTGAAAGTCACGCCCGACCCCGGCGTGATCGAAGTGAATGTTCAACCCGCCGCAAGCTGGGCCGAATCGGTCGAGATCACCGAGAATCTCTATAAAATGGCGCGCGAATGCCATTTGACCGCCGATAAATTCATGGTCGACGGGCGCTCCATCGGCACCGGCGGCGGCAATCATCTGGTCTTGGGCGGCCCGTCCTTGAATGATTCGCCCTTCATTCGCCGCCCGGATTTGCTGAAGAGCTTCGTGCTCTATTGGCAGCGGCACCCGTCGCTCAGCTACCTCTTCTCCGGCCTGTTCATCGGGCCGACCAGCCAAGCGCCGCGCATTGATGAAGCCCGGCACGAAGCCCTCTATGAATTGGAAATCGCCCTCGCCCAAGTCCCCGCGCCGGGGCAGGGGATGATGCCGCCCGCGTGGCTGGTGGATCGGCTGTTCCGCAATCTGCTGGTCGATGTGACCGGCAATACCCACCGCACGGAAATCTGCATCGATAAGCTTTTCTCGCCCGATGGCCCCACGGGCCGCCTGGGGCTGGTCGAGTTTCGCGGTTTCGAAATGCCGCCCGATGCCCAGATGAGCCTTGCCCAGCAACTGCTGCTGCGGGCGCTGACGGCCTGGTTCTGGCGCGAGGCGCAGCAGGGCGGTTTCGTGCGCTGGGGCACCCGGCTGCACGATCAATTCTTCCTGCCGCATTTTGTTTGGCAGGATTTCTTGGAGGTTCTCGCCGACCTGCGCCGCACTGGGTACGATTTCGACCCCGCCTGGTTCGAAGCGCAGCGGCAGTTCCGTTTCCCCACTCACGGCAGCGTGGACGCGGGCGGCGTGACGCTGGAAATAACCCACGCGCTCGAACCCTGGCATGTCTTGGGCGAAACCGGGGCCATCGGCGGAACCGTGCGCTATGTGGATAGTTCCACCGAACGCTTGCAGGTGAAGGCCAATGGTCTCGTTCCCGGCCGTCACGTCATCGCCTGCAACGGTCGCCGCGTGCCAATGACGGCAACGGGCGTGCGCGGCGAGGCGGTCGGCGGGGTGCGCTACAAGGCCTGGGCACCGGCGGCCTGCCTGCATCCGGTGCTGCCGGTGAATGCACCGCTGACCTTCGATGTGCTCGATCTTTGGAACAATCGCTCGCTGGGGGGCTGCATTTATCATGTGGCGCATCCGGGGGGGCGTGCCTATGATGATATTCCCATTAATTCGTACGAAGCCGAATCCCGCCGGAAGGCGCGGTTTCAGGATTATGGACATACGCCGGGATCGGTTTCGGTGCCGCCTGAAGAAATCACCGGAGAGTTCCCGATGACCCTCGATTTGCGTGTTCCCCGGTTTAGGTCGTGACCGGCCAGCGTGACCCCCGCCGTAATGCCCAGAGCCAGATGATGCTCGATTCCTGGCTCAAAGCCTATGCGCGCAAAGCCTCGCCGGGCGATATGTATGCGAGCGCCACCACGGGCATGGCGGGCCATTGGCTCGCCATGCTCGGGCGCCTGTCCGATATCGGGCGCGGCGATTTTGCCGCCCTGACCGATAAGGTCGCGCGGCAAGTCACCGACCTCGGCGTCGCCTTCCGCCTGACCGGCGAGCAGGACGAACGCGCGTGGCCGCTGAGCCCAATCCCGATGCTGATCGGTGCGGACGAGTGGAGCGGTATCGAGCGCGGCCTAGCCCAGCGCGCCGATTTGCTGGAACAGGTGGTCGCCGATCTCTACGGACCGCAGGCACTCGTGACCGAGGGCAAGCTGCCCGCGACCGTGGTGACGGGCAGCCCGCATTTTTGGCGCAATATGGTCGGCGTTACGCCGCCCAGCGGCCATTATCTGCATTTCTATGCCGCCGATCTGGGGCGCGGGCCGAACGGCGATTGGCGCGTGCTGTCGGACCGGGTGCGCACCCCCATCGGCGTCGGCTATGCGCTGGAAAACCGCTTGGCCCTGTCGCGCGCCACCGGCGATCTGCTGGGCTGGATGAACACGCGCCGCCTCGCGCCGTTCTTTTCCGACCTGCGCCGGGGCCTCTCGGCCAATTGTAACCGCAGCGAGCCGCGCATTGGGTTGCTAACGCCGGGGCGCTATAATCAGAGCTACGCCGAACAGGCGCATTTGGCGCGCTACCTGGGCTTTCTGCTGGTCGAGGGCGATGATCTGGTCGTCTCCGAAGGCCAATTGTTCGTGCGCACGATTGAAGGGCTGAAGCGGATTGATGCGCTGTGGCGCTGGATGGATACGCGTTTTCTCGATCCGCTCGCCTTCGACGGGCGTTCGACCATTGGCGTTGCCGACCTTTATGAAGCCTGCACGCGCGGGCAGTTGGTGCTGAGCAATTGGCCGGGGGCGGGGGTGATCGAATCCCGCGCCTTTGCCGCTTTCCTCCCGGCGCTGGCGCAAGCGCTGCTGGGCGATGATCTGATTCTGCCGAACATCGCGACTTGGTGGTGCGGTCAGCCGTCCGAGCGCCAAATCGTCGAAGATGATCTGGAGACGATGGTAATCGGCTCGGCGTTTGAACAGGAACTGCCGTTCCTGGGTGGGGCGCGCTCCTGCCCCGGTTCGTCGCTGACGCCCGATCAGCGCACCGAGCTTTTGGCGGCGATGGCGCTGCGGCCGATGGATTTCGTTGGGCAAGAAGTGGTGAAACTCTCCACCACGCCAGCGCTGTCGGGCGGCGACCTCACCCCGCACCCTTTCGCCTTACGCGTTTTCGTCGCCCGCGATGCTCAAGGCGCGTGGAAAGTGATGCCGGGGGCGTTTGCGCGCCTTGCCGCCCACGGCGATATTCGCGCGGCCCTAATGGGCGACGGCGATATGTCGGCGGATGTCTGCATTATCGACACGGCGCCCGTCCTGCCCGAAACCCTGCTGGGCTCGCTGGTCAATCCGCCGATCCGACGCCTGGCGGGCATGCTGCCGAGCAAGGCCGCCGATAATCTTTTCTGGCTCGGGCGCTATCTGGAGCGGGCGGAAACCACGGCGCGCGTGGTGCGCTCGATCCTCGGGGGTTCTATCGAAGTCGATAGCGGCCCGGCGCTGACCTCGCAAACCATCCTGCGCCTCATTGATTTGCTGATTGCCTGGGGGGCCGTGCCGCGCGAACAGCGCGACTGGCCGCTGTCCACCCTCTGCGCCACGGCGCTCGGTGACCGCGAGCAAGGGGGCAGCGTGCGGTCGTTAATGGATAGTGCGGGCAGCATTGGGAAAGGGTTGCGCGAGCGGTTGGCGGTGGATTTCTGGCGTCTCATCCGCCGCCCGTTCCCCGTGGTGGAAACCCCGCTCACGGAAACCTTGCTGGAGGCAGCGTCGGTAGTGATCGACCGGATTTCGGCGCTCACTGGCCTTGCTTCGGAAAACATGGGCCGCACCGACGGCTGGCGCTTTCACGATATGGGGCGGCGGCTGGAGCGGGCGATCAATACCTGCCGCGTTACCCGCCATTTCGCCTATGATGAAGCGTCCAGCGACGATCTGACGATCCTGCTGGAACTCTGCGACTGCCAGATCACCTACCGCACGCGCTATATGGCGGGGCCGTCGCTGCTGCCGGTGCGCGATATGGTGGTGCTGGAGGCGCAAAATCCGCGCTCGCTGACCTATCAGATCACCCGGATCGATGAGCATATGCGCGCGCTGCCGTCGCTTCGCGTTGATGGTATGCCGGAAGCCCAGGTGCAGCAGGCGGGAACGCTGGTGGCCACCCTCGCGCCGATGACGGGCGATACGCTGCCGATCCGGGCGATTGCGACCATGGAAACCCGGCTGCTGGCCCTGTCGGACGCGATCGGTCAGCGCTATTTCCTGCAAAGCCGGAAAGCCGATAAACCCCTGGGGACGAATCTTCTGGCATGATCTATCAGATTCGCCATACGACGCGCGTGCGCTACGACGCCTTCGTGCGGCTCGCCCGGTTTAATCTCCGGTTGCGCCCGGCGGACTGGCCGAACCAGACCATTGAAGACTATCAACTTATCGTCAAACCCACGCCCGCCTCGATCCACGAGCGCGTTGGGGCCTACCCCGTCAATATCGCGCGGCTGGTGATCGAAAGCCCGCTGCGGGAACTTGAGGTGGAAAGCCGGTTTCGCGCCATCGTCAGCGCCGAAGTTGCTGCGCCGCTGCCCGACGATCCCACGGTCGCCGAGGTAGCGGAGGCGGCGTTGGAGGTCGAGACCATCGCCCCAACCGCGCCCGCCAATTATCTCTTCGCCTCGCCGCGCGCGCCGATGGTGGCCGAGATTGGCCGCTGGGGACAGGCCGAGCTTGCGCGCGGGCGCGGCGTTGTGGAAGCGGGGCAGGCGCTCTGCCAGTTCCTGAAAGAGGAATTCACTTACGATCCGGCGGCCACCGAAGCCAGCACCCCGGCGGAGGAAGCTTTTGCCGCCCGCCACGGCGTTTTGCCAGGATTTCGCGCACGTCATGGCGATTGCCCTGCGCATGGCCGGGCTTCCGGCGGCCTATGTCAGTGGTTATTTGCGTACCGATCCGCCCCCTGGCCGCCCGCGTTTGATCGGGGCCGATGCAACCCACGCTTGGGTGATGCTCTGGTGCGGCCCCCAGCGCGGCTGGATCGGCTTCGATCCCACCAATGGCGTTATCACCGGCTCCGGCCATATCTTCACCGCAATGGGGCGCGATATTTCGGATGTGGCCCCGATGGATGGCATCTTCGTTGGCCAAGCCGATCAGGACGTTCAGGTCGAGGTGGACGTGATGCCGATTGAGGAGTTGGCCGAACCGGCTTAAGTCCGCAGCGTGGAGGGCTTGCGCACCGAAACCGCAAAGCGCTGGGCAGAGTTGAGGCGCAGCCAATCGGCCAAGGGTTCTTGCCGCATCCCCCAGAGATAAAGCCGTTGAACCGCGTGCTGGCGGGGCGTCTCAAAACCGTAGGCGCTTAGATCATGAATCAAAGTGGCCGCATCAAGCCCATCCCGATAATGGACCCCCGCCAAGAGGCGATTATGTTCCGTTAGATCGACGCCATCGCCGTGGGCGCCATCTTTGCGGCTCAGGCGCTGGGCAAGGGCTTTCATCGCCCGGCCGAGCCGCCCGACGCGCACCCAATTGCCGTCGACAATAAGCAGCCGTCCGCCCGGTTTCAGCACGCGGAACCAAGTGGCGAAGGCCGCCGCCGGATCGGTCAAGGTCCACACCAGATGACGGGTAACAATCGCGTCGTAGCTGGCATCCGGCTCCAGCATCAGGGTTTCCACATCGCTGAGATGGCCGGTAAAGGCCCGCCCCTGATGTTTGGCTTTGGCGCGCATCAGCATCGGTTCGGCAAAATCGACCCCTGTCACCTCTGCCCCCATCGCGAGCAGCATGCGGCTGATTTCGCCGGTGCCGCAGGCAAGATCGAGCACGCGCTTGCCCGCGAGATCGCCGAGGCCCTCCCGGAACAGCGCTTGCCAAGCCTGCGCTTCGATTCCATCCCGGATTCGGTGCCCACTCGACAGATCGAAGGTTTCGGCGCGCTTAGACCAATAGGCGCGAATATCTTCCTTAAGGCTGTGGTTCTGGCCGGTCGGGAGAAGGGTCGACATGGGATTCGTCTCGTCTTAAGCGGTGGGAAGATAGGCTTCGAGCGCAAGCGAGCCGCGACTGGTGCGGCCACTGGCAAGACCGACGCCATAGACCTGGGCACAAGCGTCGCTCACCAGCAGCGCGTCGGGCGGACCATCGGCAATCAAGCGCCCTGCGCCGAGCAGCAGCACCCGATCGGCGTGGCGGGCAGCGAGATTGAGATCGTGGACGGCGGCAATAACAATCGCCCCATCTTCAGCGGCGACACGCTTGAGAATGGCGAAAGCCTCCAACTGATTGCGAATATCGAGGGCGCTGGTCGGCTCGTCGAGCAACAGAACCGGCGCGGGCCGGGTCAGCGCTTGGGCGAGGGCGACCAACTGCTGCTGCCCGCCGGAGAGTTCGGCAACGCAGCGGTCGGATAAATGCTCCAGCGCGCAGCGGGCGAGCGCTTTGCCCACGGCGGCCAAATCCTCGCGCGTCGGTCGCCCGCCGACCCCACACATGCGCGCCACCAGCAGAATTTCGAATACGGTCAGCCGGGCCGAGGTGGCGTAGGCTTGCGGCACGAACCGCACCAGCCGGGCGCGGGCTTCGGATTTCATCGCGGTCAACCGCGTGTCGCCGAGGCGGATGCTGCCGCGCTGCACGGGCACTAACCCGGCGATGGCTTTCAGCAGCGTCGATTTCCCGGCAGCATTCGGGCCGATCAGGGCGATGCTCGCCCCCGGTGCGCAGGGGGCGATGCTGACATCGTCCAAAATTCGGCGCGGCCCATAGGCGACGGAAATTGTTTCGACCGTAAGGCTCGGGTTCATGGGCGGCTCCGGCGCGACAGGATGAGCGAGACGAAGAAGGGCACGCCCACCAAGGCGGTAATAATCCCAATCGGATAAATCACACCGGGAACGAGGCTTTTCGACACAATGGAGGTTACCGACATCAACAAGCCGCCCGCCAAAAACGCCGCCGGTGCAAAAAACCGCTGATCCTCGCCCACCAGCATGCGGGCGATATGCGGGCCGACCAGCCCGATGAACCCGATCACGCCGACGAAGGACACGGCCACAGCGGAGAGCAGGGCCACCAACACCAGCATGCGCAGCCGCAAGCGGCCCACATCGACGCCAAGGCTCGCCGCCCGGTCGTCGCCAACGCGCAAAGCCGTCAGCCGCCAGCGGTCGCGCCACATCAGCGGCATTACGATCAGGCTGACGGCGGCGGCAACGGCGATCTTGTCCCAATTGGCGCGGCCGAGCGAACCCAGCATCCAAAAGACGATATGGGTCAATTGGGTTTCGGAGGCCCGATATTGCAACAGCCCCAGCAGGGCATTGAAGGTGAACATCAGCGCAATGCCGAACAGAATCATCGTTTCCGGCGTCACCCCGCGCAGCCGGGTCAGGGCGAAAACGGCAAGGGCCGCGCCGAGAGCGAAGACAAAGGCGTTTGCGGTGAGAATGAAGGGTCCCGCCACGGGCAACACACTGAAGCCGAAGACAATGGCGAGCGACGCGCCAACGCTTGCCGCCGACGATAGCCCCAAGGTGAAGGGATCGGCCAAGGGATTACCCAGAATCGTTTGCATCTGTGCCCCGGCAAGCCCGAGCATACTACCGATAAGCAGCGCCATCAGTGCGACCGGCAGGCGAATATCCCAGATGATGATGCGACTGCGCGGATCGACCGTCTCCGGCTGAAAGAGCGCCGTGAAGATCGTCGCCATATCCAGCTTGCCCGGCCCGGTGGCAATATCGAGGGCCAGCGACAGGCCGCAGGCCAGCAGCAGGAGCAGCAGGATTCCCTGCCGCCCCCGGCTGCGTGCCCGATGGGACGCAACGCTTGCCGCGTCCCACGCCTGTGCCGTTTCGGTCGGCGTGCTGGTCACTGAAGCTGTGCCCAGAACTGGCCGGTCAGCGGAATCGGCGAGAAACGCTGATGATATTCGGCCCAGGTTGCCTGCGGATCGAGATCCTTGAACTCCTCGGGGTAGAGCCATTTTGCAAAGACTTGCAGGGCCACCACATGGGACGGGCTAGTGTAGAACTGATGATAGACGCCATAGAACCGCTTCGTCTGAACCGCTTTTAGCGTCGGCCAGCCTTTGCGGTTGGCGAGGCCCTTCAGGGCTTCCTGCACGGCCACCGGATTGGTTTCATAACCGAAGGGGACCGCGCGCGAGCCGGGGGTCGATTCCGCCCAATCCGCCCCAGTGCCGATGATGACCGGCAGATTATCGGCGAAAATCACTTCCTGATTCACTTCACCGCCGAGCCCGGCGAATTTCGCGGTGCCCCAGTTGAGACCGCCCGCCGCTTGCAGCACTGCGCCGAGATTGGCATTGCCGAACGTCATGCAGCATTGATCGGCCTGATAGCCGGCGGCCCGTTCAAAGAAGACCGGCACCCGGTCCTTATCCTTCTTCTGGGCAACGCGGACCATGACTTTCCGGCTTTCGCGCAGGTAGAAATTCACAAACTCCTGCGCCTGCTTTTCCCGGCCATAAATCTGCCCGGCCAATAAAATGCTGGGAACGGTATTCACCAGCGGCTCTTCGCGCAAATCGATGAAAACCACCGGCACACCGGCTTTTTCGAACTTGTCGATCAGCCCGGTTTCCCGCGCTTTATAAATGCCCGACAGCGGCATCAGCACGACATCCGGCGCCAGCGACAGCGCCTTTTCCACCGAGAAATCACCGCTGAAGGCCGAGCCGAAACGCGGTAGTTTTTCCGCCTCCGGGAATTTGGCTTTGAAGGCGCGGTAGCTGCCAGGATCGTAAAGGATCATATCCTCCGACCACCCGGCGATGCGCTGAAACGGCTTTTCGGTATCGAGAATCCCGAGGCCATACATCAGCCGCCCTTCGCCCAGGATAATCCGCTGCGCGCCCGCCTTTACTTTCACTGTGCGCCCGGCCAGATCGGTTACCTCGATCATGGGCGTTTGTGCCGCCGCCGGGCCGATTCCGGCACCGCCGCATAGGGCCACCAGCGCCAGCGCCGCCGCGCTTTTCCGAATCCAGCCCGATACGCCGCCGTGGCGCAGGCCCTCTGTTATCGCTCGAATAGCCATCATTCTCTTCCCGGTTTCTCGCGCTGCCGGACATAGCCGCCGCCCGCGCGATCACGTTCACAGCCTCGGCACACCACCCCAGGGGCGGTGCCCGCGTTCATCTCGATTTATCGATGGCTTGGGCCGGACCGTGCCGTGAAACCCTGGCTAGACAGGGCCTTTTTCGAGACCCGTCTTGGAAATATCCGGGGTCGCGCAGAAATGCAAACGATTATTAATCGCATGATTTCGGCAAAATTACCTTGATAAACGTTATGTTATAACATTAATAACTTCCCGAACAGAACCGACCGTCGCCCCTACCGAAGGACAGGCCCATGAAACCTTTACTCCCGGCCCTTGCCGTTTGCGTGCTGCTGGCCCCGCTGTCGGCGGCCCAGGCGCAAACTTCGGCGAAGATATTGAAGATCGTCGCGCCGTGGGAAATCGGCGGGCTCGATCCGGCGCGCAGCGGTTATATCTTTAGCCGCATGGGGGTCGTGGAAACGCTGGTTTCCGCCGATGCCGAAGGCCGCCCGGTTCCGGCCCTCGCCGAGCGTTGGGAGGTTGCGGCGGACGGGCTGACGTGGCGCTTCGCCTTACGTCCGGGCGTGGTCTTCCATGACGGAACGCCCGTTACGGCGGAAGCCTTGGTTGCATCACTCGAAAAAGCCCGCAAAGCGCCGGCGCTTTTGGCCTCCGTGCCGATTGCCCGAATTGCGGCCGAACCCGGCGCGGTGGTGATCCAGACCGAACGGCCTTTCCGGTCGCTGCTGGCGTTCCTTGCGCATTATTCCTCGATGATCCTTGCCCCGGCGGCCTATGGGGCGGACGGCGGGGTGACGGCGATGATCGGCAGCGGCCCGTATCGCGTGGTGGCGATCAATGCGCCGCTCACGCTGGAGACGGCGCGGTTCGAGCGTTGGTGGGGGCCGAAGCCCGCTATCGAGAGCGTATCCTACCAGTCGGCGGGGCGGGGGGAAACGCGCGCCGCGCTGGCGGAAAGCGGGCAGGCGGATATCGTCTATGTCCTCGCTCCGGAAACCGTGGATCGGCTGAAGCGCCTGCCCAAGCTTAACGTTTCGGTGCAACCGATTCCGCGCGTGCGCACCTTGAAGCTGAATGCCGGGTCGCCCTATTTCAGTGATCCGCGCGTGCGGCAGGCCGTGAGCCTTGCCATTGACCGGGAGGGGATTGCGGCGGCGATTTTGCGCAGCCCGGCATCGACCGCGACGCAACTTTTCCCGCCGTCGCTGGGCGATTGGTATCAGAAAGACTTGCCGCCGCTGGGGTTCGATCCCGCTAAAGCCGCCGTCTTGCTCGATGCCGCCGGGTGGAGGGTTGGCGCGGACGGAACCCGCGTTAAAGACGGCCTGCCCTTCAAAGTCGCCTTACGGACCTTCTCCGATCGGCCTGAATTGCCGCCCGTGGCGACGGCGCTTCAAGCGCAACTGAAGGCCGTCGGCCTCGATGTGGCCGTATCGATCACCAATAGCGGCGAAATTCCCGCCGGGCACCGCGACGGCACGCTTCAGATGGGGCTGGCGGCGCGGAACTTTAGCCTTGTCCCCGATCCGCTCGGCACCTTGCTTCAGGATTTCGGGCCGGAGGGCGGCGATTGGGGGGCAATGGGCTGGAAGAACGACCGGCTGATTGCGGCCCTCGGTCAATTATCCGCCGAGGCCGATGCGGCCGCCCGCGCCCAACTGCGGCGGGAGATTGCCGGTATTCTGCACACCGAACTGCCGGTGATTCCGGTCGCTTGGTATGATTACGCCGTCGCTGCCAATAAGCGCGTGAAAGGTGTCGTCATCGATCCGCTTGAACTCTCGTACAATATCGAGCGGATGGCATGGGCCGAATAATTCGGGTTTTGGGTGCGCGACTGCTGCAAGCCGCATTGGTCGCGGGCGTCGTCGGCACCCTTTGCTTCGCCCTGGCGGAAGCGTTGCCCGGCGACCAGGCCTATCGCATCGCCGCCGGGCGCTACGGCATCGATCTCGTCTCCACTGAGGCGGCCAACACCGTGCGCGCCGAATTGGGGCTGGACCGGCCTTGGTGGCAGCGGCTCGGCGGTTGGTACGGCGATATCGCTACCGGCAATTTCGGCGTGTCGCTCGTCTCGACTGAGCCAGTGGTTGATGAGTTGCGGCATCAATTGGGGTCGACCGTGCGATTATCGATCCTGGCGCTCGGCCTATCGGTGCTCATCGGTCTGCCGCTGGGGGCGGTGATGGCCGTGCGGGCCGGGCGCGATGCCGATATTGCCGGGCTGATCTGGGCGACCGCGCTGCGGGCGGTGCCGAGTTTTTGCCCTTGGCGTACTGCTGATGCTGGTCTTCGCCATCTGGCTGCCGCTGCTCCCCGCCGCCGGGGACGAGGAGCCGGGAAGTTGGGTCTTGCCCGCGCTCACGCTGGCGCTGGGGGATGGCCGCCGTCTCCAGCCGAGTAACGCGGGGATGCCCTGCTGCGCACGCTCCAGTCGCCCGCAGTTGCCTTCGCCCTGACGCGCGGGCTCAGCCTGCGGCAAGCGCTGTGGCATCACGGCGTCCGCAATGCCCTTGTGCCCATCGTCACCTATCTTGGCTTGCAACTCGTGATTTTGATTGAAGGGGTCGTGGTGGTGGAATCGCTGTTCGCCTGGCCCGGTATCGGTCATGCCCTGGTCCATGCCGTCGTCGCCCGCGATATTCCGATGTTGCAAGGCACGGCGCTGGCAATGGGGCTTTTGTTCGTTGGGCTGAATACGGCGGTCGATGGGCTCTGCTTGCTGCTTGATCCGCGCGCGAGGGCGGCATGAGCACGGCAATTACCCCCCGATTAGTCGATGACGCGAGCCCCATGCCCCGCGCCCGCTGGATCGGCGGCGGGCTGCTGGGGGCAATCCTTCTGTTCGGCCTCTTAGGGCCGCTGCTGACGATCGATCCCCAAGCGCAGAACCTACGGGCGGTTCTGTTGCCGCCCGGCAGTGCGGAAGCTTGGCTCGGCACCGATCATCTCGGGCGCAGCTGCTGGCCCGGCTCGCCCATGCAACCCGGCTTTCCCTCGTCTTGGGCGTGCTCGCGGTGGTGACGGCGGCGGTTCCGGGAGTGCTGTTGGGATTGATTGCCGCCTGGGCGGGAGGCTGGACCGAGCGGCTGCTGTCGGCGATCAGCGACGCGTTTCTAGCCCTGCCCGGTTTGCTGCTGGTGTTGATCGTTACGGCTTTCGCGCCGGGGGTTTTCGGGCCGCTCTATCTCGGCCTCGCACTGGCGCTCTGGGTGGAATATTTCCGCACGACCCGCGCCGCCGCCCGGCAGCGGTTGATGCTCCCGGATGTAGAGGCGGCACGCCTGCTGGGGTTCGGCCCCGCTTACATCCTGCGCTACCATATTTGGCCCGAGCTTATCGCGCCGCTGACAACATTGTTTGGCTTTGGGGTGGCGACCGTCGTGCTGGCCGTTTCCGCCCTTAGTTTTGTCGGCATCGGTCTTCGCCCGCCCGTGGCGGAATGGGGAAGTATGATGACGGAACTGCTGCCCTATTATGATGAAGCCCCCGTGCAATTGCTGCTGCCCGCCGGTCTGCTGTTTTTGACCGTTCTCGCGCTGCTGCTGCTGACCGGAAGGAAAGCGCCATGAAACCGGTCCTGGAAGTCCTCGACCTCGCCATCGCCTCGGCGGCGGGACCGATTGTGGGCGATATTGGCTTTACCCTGGCACGTGGCGAAATTCTGGTGGTGATAGGGGAAACCGGCTCGGGCAAGTCGCTGGTCGCCCAAGCGGTGATGGGCACGCTGCCGCCCGATCTGTCCATGACCGGGAACATTGTCATCGAGGGGGAGCACCACCCCGATCGTCGCCCGCTGTGGGGGCGGAAAATCGCGCTCCTACCGCAAGAGCCGTGGGAGGCGCTGGACCCGACGATGCGGGCGGAACGACAAGTGGCGCTTGGCGCCGTGACGGTCGGCGGGCGGGCGTGGGTCGATGCCC
>NZ_LAJY01000013.1 GCF_000963705.1 Elstera litoralis
TCTCCCTTTGTCATTTACCTTTCGGTTCGTTCCGGCTGATCTTGCCGTGAAAAATGAATAGCACTGTATTGGATTCGGTTGCACCTGTTTTTTCTTGACACAGAAGCGCACAAAAATTAGGCAAAACTACTCTGGCGGAAAGATGGGTCTTATTCGACGCATTACGCTGAAAATTTTGAAGAAAGCGCCTCGAACCGAGTTTTGCGGCGAAAATCTGAAACCCTCAAACAGATCGATACTTTTGACGTTTAGGCCTATATGCGTCTAATGAAACCGCTCTATGTGCCTAACGCATGGCTGAAAATTAACCATTACCCAAGATTTACCCAAAAACCCCATTCGATGCTTAAAAAAGCCTTATCCGAGAAAATCTTTAGGGATTATCAATCAACCTCTTGGGTAAATCTTGGGTAAAATCGTATGCGCTCGGTTGCCCTTTGATGCCCCCAATTGCCCCGGATATGAAAAAACCCCAGGGTTTCCCTGGGGTCTATCTTATTGATTTCATTGAAAAAGAAGAAGTTGGCGGAAGGGATGAGATTCGAACTCACGGTACGGTTTAACCCGTACAACGGTTTAGCAAACCGTCGCCTTCAGCCACTCGGCCACCCTCCCGCCGGAGAACACCGTTGTTGGTCAAGCTGATATTGACACGACGTATGCAAGGGAGTGTCTAGCCGCCGGAAGCCCCCCCTGTCAACCCGTTAGCGTTGGGGCAGGCTTTCGGCAGTGCTAACCCGCTGCAGTCCGGTGATCCAATCGCGCACGCTATGGAGATCGTCCATGACGTGATGGGCCACGTCGCGCAAGGCGTCGGTGGGGGCGATGAGGTCCGGGACCATGATGACGGTCATCCCGGCGGCGCGGGCGGCACGCAGACCGTTGGGGCTGTCTTCCAGGGCAAGGCAGCGGCTGGGATCGACCTTCAGCAGTGCGGCGGCTTTCAGGTAGCGGGTCGGGGGCGGGTTTGCCTGCCGCCACTTCATCGCCGCCGACGAGCCCGTGGAACCGGGGTAATAGACCGACCTTCGTCAGCTTCTGTTCGGCGGCTTTCCGCGCGGTCGAAGTGGCGACGGCGCGGGGCAGGGCGGCGGCGTCGAGATGGTCCAGCAGTTCGCCGACGCCGGTTTTCAGCGGAATGGCGTCATGGCCGCCGATGCCCTGCCAATGGTGCTCGATGCGGCCATAGAGGGCTTCATGGTCCCAGGACGGGCCGTAGACGCTCTTCAAGCGCTCTTCCGCCGAGCGGCGGTTGAGGCCGATCAAGGAGAGAAACACTTCATCATTCATTTCGACGCCGAGATCGGTCGCCGCCAACTGCCAGACGATGCGAAACATCCTCTCGCTATCGAGCAGCAGCCCATCCATATCGAAAATTACGGCGTCAAACGGCATCGAAGTCTTTTCCTTCATCAGGCGTCCAGGCCCCGAAAAACTTGGGGATACCGAGTCGCGCAAGGCAGGGTGATAGCAGGTGTGTATCCTCAGGAGCCGTGAAAAACCCGCAGGACGGACCCTCGGCCCAGTCGGGCACGACTTCAGCAACCCGCCGGGCAATGGCAGCGGCGCTATCGAGAAAGCTAAGCCCCGGCGCGGAATTTTCTAGGGCCACTCGGATCAGCGGGAAATGGGTGCAGCCGAGAATGATTGTATCGAGATCGGGAACGTCCGTGAGCGGGGCCAGTTCCTCGGCGACCGCCACCGGATCGAGCGCCCCGCCCCGCAGCGCCGCTTCCGCCATCAGCACGAGTTTGGCCGAGCCATGCCGATGCAGCGTTACACCCGCGCCGTGGCGAGCCATGAGATCATCGATATAGGGGCGGTTGACCGTCGCCGGCGTCGCCAATAGGCCGATCACGCCGCTGCGGCTCCCCTCGCACGCCGGTTTGACCGCCGGGACGGTGCCGATCACGGGGATGCTGAGCCGCGCGCGTAAAGCGGGCAGAGCAATCGTGCTGGCGGTGTTGCAGGCCACCACCAACCCACACGGATCGAGTTCGGCGCAGGTTTCGACCAGCAGGCTCTCGATGCGCGCTAGCAGCACATCATCCGCCTTGGTGCCATAGGGCAGCCAGGCGCTATCGGCCAGATAGGCAATCGCCCCCTGCGGCTTCTGTACCCGCAAAGCTTCCACGACGGACAGACCGCCGAGGCCGGAGTCGAAGATGAGGAGCGGGCGGGGAGGTGTCATCAGGGGCTCCGCCCCCGATACCCCCGCCAAAGGGCTAGCCCTTTGGAAACCATTTTCTTTGTCAAAGAATGGGTTAGGGGGAGGAGAGCAAGAAATACTCAAGAAAAAGGGATCGCCAAGGGGCAAGCCCCTTGGCTGGGGTTGTCAGGGGTAAAACCCCAGACAGATTACCCTTCCAGCTTTGCGCGCAGCAGATCGTTGAGCATCACCGGATTGGCTTTGCCGCCGGTGGCTTTCATGGTCTGGCCGACGAAGAAGCCGAACAGCTTGTCTTTACCGCCCCGGAATTCGGCGACCTTATCGGGGTTCGCCGCGAGGATGGCATCGATGGCCGCCTCGATGGCCCCGGTATCGGTGACTTGCACGAGCCCGTGCTTTTCAACGATATCGGCGGCGGCTTCACCCGTTTCCAGCATGATCTGGAACACGTCTTTGGCGATCTTATTATTGATCTTATTGCTAGAAATAAGATCGATCAAACCGCCCAAAGCTTCTGCCGAAACAGGGGGTTCTTCGATGGTCTTACCGAGTTTGTTGAGCGCGCCGAATAGTTCCACCGTCACCCAATTGGCGGCGATCTTGGCGTCGCGGCCTTGGGCCACGGCTTCGAAATAGAGCGCGGTCTCCTTTTCCGACACGAGCACGCTGGCGTCGTAACGCGACAGGCCGAGGGCCATATAGCGGGCGCGGCGGGCATCGGGCAGCTCCGGCATAGCGGCGCGGATGGCCTCGATCTGGGCCGGGTCGATTTCGAGCGGCAGCAGGTCGGGGTCCGGGAAATAGCGGTAGTCGTGCGCCTGCTCTTTGGAGCGCATCGCGCGGGTTTCACCCTTGGCGCTATCCCACAGGCGGGTTTCCTGGCGAATGCTGCCGCCATCTTCCAGAACTTCGATCTGGCGCCGGGCTTCATAATCGATGGCCTGCGCAACGAAGCGGATGGAGTTAACGTTTTTTGATTTCGCAGCGTGTGCCGAAGGGCTCGCCGGGGCGGCGCACCGAGACGTTGGCGTCGCAGCGCATCGAGCCTTCTTCCATATTGCCGTCGCAGGTTTCGAGATAGCGCAGGATGGCCCGCAGCTTCTTGAGGTAGGCGGCGGCTTCTTCGGACGAGCGAATATCCGGCTCAGACACGATTTCCATTAGGGCGATGCCCGACCGGTTGAGATCGATGTAGGAGAGGCGCGGGTCTTGATCGTGCATCGATTTACCCGCGTCCTGCTCCAGATGCAGGCGGGTGATGCCGATGTATTTTTCGCTGCCGTCGGCAAGATCGACGGTCATATGCCCGCCGGTCACGATCGGCTGGGTGAACTGCGAGATCTGATAGCCCTGGGGCAGATCGGCGTAGAAATAGTTCTTCCGGTCGAAGACCGAGAGCGTGTTGACGGTGGCATTGATGCCAAGGCCGGTCTTAATCGCTTGCTCGACGCACACCCGGTTGATGACGGGCAGCATGCCGGGCATGGCCGCATCGACGAACGAAACCTGTGCGTTGGCATCGGCCCCGAATTCGGTCGCAGCCCCAGAGAAGAGCTTCGCCTTGGAGATGACCTGGGCATGGACTTCCAGCCCGATCACGAGTTCCCACGGGCCGGTTTTACCCTGAATGATGTTCTTGTTTTCGGTCATGGTTACGCTCCCTGGCCGAAGGTGGGACGGGCGGTGAAGCTTGCCGCCGCTTCCAGCACGCCGCCGACGCGGATCACGGTTTCTTCATCGAAGGGCCGTCCGAGGATTTGCAGCCCCAGCGGCAGGCCATCGTTCGACAGCCCCGTCGGCACGGCCAAACCGGGCAGCCCGGCGAGGCTGGCAGGGACGGTGAAGACGTCGTTGAGATACATGGCGATGGGATCGTCATTTTTCTCATTCAGCCCGAAGGCCGGGGTCGGCGCGGTCGGGGTCAGCAGCACATCGCATTGCTCGAACGCCTTCTTGAAATCGTCGGCGATCAGGGCGCGAACCTTTTGCGCCTTCAGGTAATAGGCGTCGTAATAGCCCGCCGAGAGCACGTAGGTGCCGATGAGAATGCGGCGCTGAACCTCATGGCCGAACCCGGCGGCGCGGGTGTTTTCGTACATTTCATCCAGCGTATTGCCGGGCACGCGCAAACCAAAGCGCACGCCGTCGTAGCGGGCGAGGTTGGCGGAGGCTTCGGCGGGGGCGATGATGTAATAGGTCGCCAGCGCATATTTCGTGTGCGGCAGCGAGACCGAGACGATTTCCGCCCCCGCCTGCTTCAGCCACTCGATCCCCTGATCCCAGAGTTTCACGATTTCCGGGCTGGTGCCATCGACGCGATATTCCGCCGGAACGCCGACCTTGAGGCCGCGCACGTCGCCGGTCAGCGCCTTGGTGAAATCCGGCACGGCGATATTCGCGCTGGTCGAATCCTTCGGATCGAAGCCCGCCATGCTGTTCAGCATCAGGGCCGCATCCTTCACCGAGCGCGTCATCGGCCCGGCTTGGTCGAGCGAGGAGGCGAAGGCGACGATGCCCCAGCGCGAGCAGCGCCCATAGGTCGGCTTCAGCCCAACGATGCCGCAGAAGGCGGCGGGCTGGCGGATCGAGCCGCCCGTATCGGTGCCGGTTGCCGCCATCACGCCGCGCGCCGCCACAATCGCCGCCGAACCGCCCGAGGAGCCGCCCGGAACCAAATCAACATCCGAGCCCGCGCGCTTCCACGGCGAAATCACCGGCCCGTGATAGGAGGTGCCGTTCGACGAGCCCATCGCAAACTCATCGAGGTTGAGCTTGCCGAGGCTGATGGAGCCGGCGGCTTTCAGCTTGCCCGACACGGTCGACTCGTAAGGCGGCACGAACCCATCGAGAATATGGCTGGCTGCCGTGGTCCGCACGCCTTCGGTGCAGAACAGGTCTTTAATGCCGACAGGAATGCCTTCGAGCGCCCCGGCCTCGCCCTTCGCGCGGCGTACGTCGGAAGCTTTGGCAGCCTCACGCGCGGCATCGAAAGTTTCGGTGATATAGGCGTTCAGCGGGCGGGCGGCTTCCGAGGCGGCGATATGCGCGTCGGTCAGTTCCACCGAGGTGAAGTGTTTCGCGGCCAGCCCGTCCAGGGCCTCGGTAATGGTCAGATCGGTCAGTTTGCTCATCTTATTCAACGACCTTCGGAACAGTGAAGAAGCGGCCTTCAGCGGACTGTGGCGCATTCTTCAGAATTTTTTCGTGTTGATCGGGCTCGGTCACGACATCGTCGCGCATCGGCAATTTCATATTCACGACGCGGGCCAGCGGCGCCACGCCGTCGGTATTCACTTCGCTCAATTGCTCGATCCAGCCGAGAATCGCCGAAATTTCGGTGGCGAGCGACGCGAGGTCTTTTTCCTCAACTTTAATGCGGGCCAATGTGGCAACGCGGCGTACCGTGTCTTGATCCAAGGCCATGACGGGCGCGACCTTCCTGTAAACGGGTCTAAAAATAACAGCGTCGATTGCTAACACCCCTCGTGGGCGCGGTGCAACAGGGCTGCTTTTGTTTCGCAGGATTTCTTATCCGGCGATCCGAGGCAGGAGGGTTGAACGTTTTTCAATTGTTCAAACTTTTAAAAATAATATAATTTTCATCGAAAACCTCCCCAAGAGCGGACCTACGGAATGCAAACGCACGAAATGACCGGCCGCGAATTCGTCAGCGGCGTCGCCACGGCGAAGCGCCTCGCCTCGGACGGTAACGCCGTAATTATCACCAACCACAATAAACCCACTCATGTTCTGCTGTCGGTCGAGACCTATAACCGCCTTGTTAGCGAACGGGTGCCGACGCATCTTTATTTTGCCAGCGCGGGACAGACCGACGCCGAATTGCCCTCGGTCCGCATGCCTCTGCGCGTTGCCGACCTCGATGGTTAAGTACCTGCTCGATACCAACGTTATCTCGGAACTCCGCAAAGGTGGGCGGGCCAATAGCCGCGTGCAAGCTTGGGCCAGCCCAAAAGACCCCGATCGTTTCTATCTTTGCGCTATTACGCTGTTCGAAATCGCTGCCGGGGCCAATCATCTGCGCGGGAAGGGCGATGAGGGCGGCGCGCGGGTCTTCGAGGCCTGGACTAGCACTATCCTGATCCCGAAGTTTGGCGAGCGTCTGTTGCCGCTCACCCCGAGTATTTGCCTTGCCGCTGCCGAGCTTCTCGGCAGCAAAGGGCCGCCAAGTGCCGATCTCTTGATCGCGGCAACGGCGAAAGTGCATTCCTGCGTTCTTGTGACCCGCAATGTTAAAGACTTCTCCGGGTTCAATCTGATGGTCGAAAACCCCTTTGAGGCGCTTTAAAAGCCGCTCTGGGCCGCTTGCAGCAGTGTCCAGACGCCAAAACCCAGTAGCCCCAGAGCGGCAAGCCCGTTCATCAGGGCCATTCGGCGCGGTGAGAGGCGCGGGCGCAGCCATTCGGCGACAAAGACCAGCAGCACCAGCGTTCCGCCGGTCGAGGCCACCAAACCGCCCGCCAGCGCGAACCGTTCCCCCAGCCCCGCCTCCAGCCCGCCTAAGGAACTAAACAGCCCGCCGAAATAGATCACGGTGAGCGGATTGCTCAGCGTCAGCGCCATGACCGTAATCGTATCGCCGAGAAAACTCGTCTCCCGCGTGGCGTCCGCCGCTTGGCGCACTGCGTTCCGGCTGTTCCACGCGGCCCAGGCCAGCCAGAGCAGCAGCAGGCCGCCGCCGATCTGCATCGGCAGGGAAATCGTTCGTGCCCAAACGCCGAGGGCGGCAAGGCTAAAGAGGGCGATCAGTGCATAGGTCGCATCGGCAATCGACGCCCCCAAGGCCACGGCAAACCCGCGCCGGATGCCGCCTTGCAGCGTGCGGTCGAGGCAGAGCAGGGCAATCGGGCCGACCTGAACGGCAAGTAACAGCCCTAAGGCCAAGCCTGAAGAAAGAAGCTCATCATGATAAATTTAGGCTTTCGGCGCGGGGAGAATCGGCAAGCTATGGGTTTCCTTCGCCGTGGAGAGCGCTAGCATCGTGTGGCTCCGCACGACGCCCGGTTGTCGCTTGATCCGCTCGGTCAGCACCGCTTCAAGACCCGCCACCGTTGCGGCACGGATTTTGAGCAAATAGGACCAGTCGCCGGTAATATGGTGGCATTCCAGCACCGCCGGTTCCGCACTCATCGCCTGCCGGAAGCCGTCATCGCGCTCGGGCCGGTCCAGCCCGACGAAGACGAAGGCGAGTAGGGTGAGGTCGACCGCCTGGGGATCGGCCACCCCGACGATCTTAATCGCGCCGGAGGCCGTCAGCCGCCGCAGACGCTCGTGGACCGCCGATTGGCTCAGGCCCGTTTCGGCGGCCAACAAGGATTGCGGCAGGCGGCCTTCCTGCTGCAAAAGGGAAATCAGGGTCCGGTCAATCTCGTCCATAACCAGATAGTAAAACTGTTTTTTATGTTTCTCAACGATAAATTATTACTTATTTATCGATTCTACAGATCTTTTCGCGGCTTCAGCGGCGAGATTAGCCCAAGGCTCCATCGTGTCGGGCGTGTCCCAGGTATCGGAAACCCGGTAGTAGGACATAACCGTTACCGTCCCCGTCGCCTTACGATAGCTAAACGGCGGTAGACCCTCGGCAGCAAAGAGCGGGGCCGTGAGGGGATCGGTTTTCAGATAGAGCGCCGCCGCGTCCCACAGGGCGATCATCTGGTCGTCGAGATAGAGGCCATAGCCGCCGAACATGGCGCGCGGGCGCACTTCGCCGCGATCGGCGAGGCACGCTTGCAACAGGGTAACGGCCTGACTGACCGGCGCGGGGAGGGGTTTGGCCATGATTACCGCCGTAACAGATGAATGGTCTCGCCCCGCAGAATTGCAGTTTCGCCCAACCTGAAACCGAGTTTCTCGGCAACGCGAATGGACGGGGCATTTTCTGGAGAAATGATGCAAAAAGCCGGAGGCAATTTTTCCGCTTCCGCCCAGGCGATGACGGCTTGCATCGCCTCAGTGGCGAAGCCTTTGCCCTGATAGTCGGGATGAATGGTCCAGCCCGCCTCAGGGATGCCCTGCATCGGCGGCTCCATCTCGCGCCGATAGTCGCCGAGCCCCGCGCTGCCGATGAAGGTGCCGGTATCGCGCGTTTCAAGCGCCCAATAGCCGAACCCCAGCGCCGCCCAATGCCCGATGTGGCGCAGCAGCCGAAACCAGACATCGTGTCGCGTTCCGATCGCCCCGCCGCCAATGTGACGGACAACATCGGGATGGGTCCAAAGCTCGATCATCGCCTCCCAATCGTCGATGGTATGCATCCTCAGGCGCAGGCGCGGGGTTTCCAAGGTTGGGGCAAGGGGCGGCACGGAGGCTCTCCAGCATTGTTTCAGTTGGGCTTCCAGTGCTAGGACAAGGCATGGCTCTTGTCGATCTTTCCGAACTCGCCGCTGTGCTCGCAACTCGGCGGTACCGCCTGCTGGGGCTCGATCTTGGCACCAAAACCATCGGTCTTGCGATCTCCGACGGGCTCGGCCTATCGGCAACCCCGGTGGAGACGATCCGCCGGACCAAGTTTACCGCCGATGTGGAGGCCTTGCTGAAGCTCTGCAAAGCGCGCGAGGTCGGCGGGCTGGTCATCGGCCTGCCGGTGAATATGGACGGCTCGGAGGGGCCGCGCGCGCAATCGACGCGGACCTTCATCGATAATCTCTCGGAGAAAACCGCCCTGCCGATGGCGCTGTGGGACGAGCGGCTGTCCACTGTTGCCGTGACGCGGCTCATGCTGGAAGCCGATCTGTCGCGCGCGCGCCGGGCCGAGATTGTCGATAAGATGGCGGCAGCCTATATCCTGCAAGGGGCGTTGGAGCGGCTAAGGGCCTTGGCCGCGCGCGGCCCTGAGCTGTGATGCCACAGCTGTGATGAAAGACGAACAGATAGCTTTTGTGAATTGATTTTAAACGGGTTTGATCCTAGTATGACAGGAACGATCTTTCGGAGGCGTTGCCATGTCCACTCTCGTCGTGACGCGTCAAAAGCCGGTTTCCGGTCCCCGCCCGCGCCGGGGCAATCAGCGCATGGTCACGCCGCGCCTGACGGTGAAAATCCAGGGCCATTATTATGAAACCCTGGATTGGTCCTACGGCGGCTTACGACTGAAACTGCCGCCCACAGCCCCGGTGCCGCAAACGCCGCTGCTGGGGATCATCATCGGCCCGAACGACGATATCGCCGTGTTTTCCGGCGGCGTTGCCCGCGTGGACGATAAGGGCCAAGCGCTCTCGGTCTCCTTCGCCGAGATGAGCGACTATGGCTATGATCTGCTGGATCGGCTGGTTCGGGAAAAGCTGATCGCCCCCGACCTATAGTCACGCCGCCACGAACAACCCGCCGCGCACCGTGAGCGAAACGCGCTCGCCCGGGGTTGGTACCAGATCGATGCTGGGGCCGCGCGGAACTTCGACGTGCAAATTCTGCCCATCCTGGGTTTCCACCTCCACCCGCAGCATCGCGCCGACCAAGGAGACATGGGTCACGGTGGCGATGCCGTGCGGATCGGGGGTCAGGCTCAGCAGATGCGGCCGAACGAAGAGGGTGCCATCGTCGGCCTCGCGGGCGGTTTCGGCGACATTGATGCGCGCGGCCTCGGCAATAGGGGTGTTCTGAACCCGAACGCGGCCCGCTTGCAAAGAGGCGCGTAACTCATTGGTTTCGCCCAAGAAGCGATAGACGAAGGCATTGGCGGGCGAATCGTAGAGTTCCTGCGGTGCGCCGATTTGCTCCACCCGGCCTTGCCCCATCACCACCACCCGGTCGGCGAGATCGAGCGCCTCTTCCTGATCGTGAGTAACGAAAACCGTGGTCATTCCTAAGCGGCGGTGCAGGTCGCGCAGCCAGCGCCGCAGTTCCCGGCGCACTTTGGCGTCGAGCGCGCCGAACGGCTCATCGAGCAGCAAGACTTGCGGTTCGATGGCAAGCGCGCGGGCGAGCGCCACGCGCTGCCGCTGACCGCCGGAGAGTTGCGCCGGGTAGCGGTCCGCCAGCCAATCGACTTGAACAAGTGCAAGCAAATCATTGACGCGTTTACGGATTTCGGCTTCCGGCGGGCGGGTCTTGCTCGGGCGCACGCGCAAACCGAAGGCGACATTCTCGAACACGCTCATATGCCGAAACAGGGCGTAATGCTGAAAGACAAAGCCCACATCGCGGTCGCCCGGCAGGTTCCCCGCCACATCTTTTGCGCCGAAGCGGATCGAGCCCGCGTCCGGCTGTTCCAGCCCCGCCAGCAGGCGCAGCAGCGTGGTTTTCCCGGAGCCCGACGGCCCCAGAATCGCCATCAACTCGCCGGTGTGAATGTCGAGATCCACCCCGTGTAGAGCGGTGAAACTGCCGAAGCCTTTGACTAGGCCGCTAACGGTAATATCCATGACGGACCTCCAAGGCGTTCGGGGGTTAAGGCGCGCGCTGTTCGCGCCGTTCCAAGACGGCGTCGAGCAAGCTTTTTGCAATCAGTGTCACCAATGCCAGCAAGGCCAGCAGGGAAGCGACGGCGAAAGCCCCGTGAACGCATATTCGTTATACATGATTTCAACGTGCAACGGCATGGTGTTGGTCTCGCCCCGGATATGGCCGGAGACGACCGAAACCGCGCCGAATTCGCCCATTGCCCGCGCGTTACAGAGCAGCACGCCGTAAAGCAGCCCCCAGCGGATATTCGGCAGGGTGACACGCCGAAAAATCTGCCAGCCGGAAGCGCCCAACACCCGCGCCGCCTCTTCCTCCTGCCGTCCTTGCTCCTGCATCAGCGGCAACAGTTCGCGGGCGACGAAGGGAAAGGTAACGAAGATCGTGGCGAGGATGATAGCAATCGGCGTGAACAGAATCTGAATATCATGGGCGCGCAGCCACGGCCCGAACCAGCCCTGCAAGCCGAACAAGAGCACGAAGATCAGGCCGGCGATGACCGGCGACACCGAAAACGGCAGATCGATCAAGGTGATGAGCAGGCTCTTGCCCTTGAAGTCGAACTTGGTGATCGCCCAGGCCGCCGACACCCCGAAGATCAGGTTCAACGGCACGGCGACGGCGGCGGTCAGCAACGTTAGCTTGATCGCAGCCCAGGCGTCCGGATCGGTCAGCGCGGCAACATAGGCCCCGATGCCTTGGCGCAGGGCTTCGGCAAACACCAGCACCAGCGGTAAAACGACCAGCCCGGTCAGAAACAGCATGGCGACGGTAATCAGGATATAGCGCACCCAGCGCGGCTCGGTCGGCGGGGCCATCATTGCGCCTCCTCATAGCGGCGCGACCAGCGTTGCAAGCCGTTCAGCGCCAACAGCATGAGAAAGGCAAAACTCAGCATGATGGTTCCGATGGCGGTCGCTTCGGCGTAGGAGAATTCTTCGAGCTTAATCACGATCAGCAGCGGCGCGATTTCCGAGACCATCGGTAGATTCCCGGCGATGAAGATGACCGAACCATATTCTCCCACCGCGCGGGCGAAGGCCAAGGCGGCCCCCGTGACGAGGGCGGGGAACAGGGAGGGCAGGATTACCCGGCGCACGGTCTGCCAGCGGCTCGCACGCAGGCAAAGGGCCGCTTCCTCGATCTCCGGGTCAAGATCGGCCAGAACCGGCTGCACCGTGCGCACGACGAAGGGAAAGCCGACGAAAATCAGCGCGACGATCACCCCCAACGGCGTATAGGCGACCTGAATCCCGAGCTTATCCAGCGGCGCGCCGAGCCAGCCGTTTTGGGCAAACAGCGTAGTGAGCGCGATCCCGGCGACCGCTGTTGGCAGCGCGAAGGGGATATCGACTAAAGCATCGGCGATTCGGCGACCGGGGAAGCGGTAGCGCACCAGCACCCAGGCGATGATCGAGCCGAAGACGGCATTAATCAGCGCCGCGATCAAGGCCCCGCCGATACTGAGCCGCAGGGCGGCCAAGACGCGCGGGGTACTGATGGCATTGAAGAAGGCATCCCAGCCCAGAGTTGCGGTTTTCAGGATCATGCCGCCGAGCGGGATCAGTACGATGATGCTGAGCCAGAACAGGGTAAGGCCCATCGTCAGGCCGAAGCCCGGTAGAACGGAGGCCCGCTTCCACACCCACCGCCGCCGATAGGTCGGCGACGATGGGAGCGAGGCGGTCTCTACGGTCGGAGGAAGCGAGGTCATGCCTTACTTTATGATCTCATCGAACGTGCCACCATCAGAGAAATGCGTCTTTTGCGCATTCCGCCAGCCGCCGAACTGCTCGTCGATCGTCACCAGGGTCAGTTTCGGGAATTTATCGGCCACTTTCTCGGCCAATTCGGCCAAACGCGGGCGATAATAATGCTTTGCGCCCAAGGCTTGCCCTTCCGGCGTGTAGAGGAACTTCAGATAGGCTTCGGCCACGGCACGCGTGCCGCGCTTATCGGCCACCGAATCGACGATGGCGACGGGCGGTTCGGCCAGGATCGACAGCGACGGAATGACGATGTCGAACTTATCCTTGCCGAGCTCGTTCTGCGCCAGGAAGGCTTCGTTTTCCCAGGCCAGCAGCACGTCGCCGATATTGCGCTGAACGAAGGTGATGGTGGAGGCGCGCGCGCCGCTATCCAGCACCGGCACGTTCTTGAACAGCGCGCGGACGAAATCCTTCGCCTTCGCCTCATTCCCGCCCGGCAGCTTGAGCGCATAGGCCCAGGCGGCGAGATAGTTCCAGCGCGCCCCGCCCGAAGTTTTCGGGTTGGGCGTGATAACTTTCACGTCTTGGCGCAGCAGATCGTTCCAATCCTTCACGGCCTTCGGGTTATTTTTGCGGACCAGAAAGACGATGGTGGAGTAGAAGGGCGTCGAATTATCGGGGAACTGCGTCTGCCAGTCCGGGCGCAGCAACTTGTTATTGGCGATTTCATCGATGTCATGGGCGAGCGCCAGGGTAACGACATCGGCGGCGAGACCGTCGATGACCGAACGGGCCTGCTTGCCCGAACCGCCGTGCGACGCCTTCACCCTCAGTGTATCGCCAGTCTTGGCCTTCCATTGCTCGGCGAAAATCTTATTCGCTTCGGAAAAGAGTTCGCGCGTCGGATCGTAAGAGACGTTCAGCAGCGAGATATCGGCGGCAAAACTGGGCGCGGCGGCGAAAGCCAGCGCCCCCACAAGCAGAATCCGGCGGAATAAGATCATTGGAGCTCCGTCGGGGACAAGGGGATCAAATATAGGCGGGGCCTAATACGTAATTCTCATTTCGCCGGGCGAGCTGCGCTTCCGCATAGGTCAGCAGCGCGTCCGTGGCGTCCTCCAGCGAAAGTTTGGCCGTATCAAGCCGCAACGCCGGATCTTGGGGGGCTTCGTAAGGGGCAGAAACCCCGGTGAAATTCGGGATTTCGCCCGCTTTGGCCCGTTTGTACAGGCCTTTCGGGTCACGCGTAATACAAGTTTCTAGAGGAGCATCCACGAAAACTTCGTGGAAGTCATCGCCAATGATCGTCTCCGCCAGATCACGGTCGGCTTGGCGGGGCGAAATCAGGCTGGCGATGACGATTAACCCGCTATTCGCCATGAGTTTTGCGACTTCCGCCGTACGCCGCACCTGTTCGGCCCGGTCATCAGCGGTGAAGCCAAGATCGCGCGACAGGCCAAGGCGCAAAGTATCGCCGTCGAGCACGGTCGCAAGGCGGCCCTGATCGGTCAGTTTCCGCAAAAGTCGCTGAGCAATCGTCGATTTGCCGGAGCCCGATAGGCCGGTCAGCCACAGAACCCCGCCGCGATGGCCGTTGAGGGCCGCGCGTTCTTCCGGGGTTACGCTGGTTTCCGGGGCTGAGAGCACGACTTCCGTCAACTCCTCGACAATGCCGCCGCCGACCAAGCGATAGTCCCGCGCCAACACGGCCCGGCCCAAGCGGGGGTTATCGGCGAAGCGATCCCCCAGAATCGGGCGGCGGCTGTGCAGCGTGACGCGCGCAATGCCGCCGCTTTCAAGCTGGCCGGGGCCTTCGGACTGGTCGAGAGCCAGACTATCAAGGTCCAAGGCCTCGTCAATCCGGCGCACAGTGGCTTCGTGGGAGCCTGTGCCGATGCGTAAAGTTACTCGGTCGCCCTCGTTCAGCGGGGTCCGGTCGAGCCAGAAAATCCGCAGCGTGATGAGATGGCCTTGCCGGGACGAGGGGGCGGCTCGGTAATCAGCGCGCCGCGTTCGACGAACACATCTTCATCGACCGCCAGCGCCACGCTTTCGCCCGCAATCGCCGAGAGTTTTGGCACCGAGAGGTTCCAGCCCTCTAGCGCCGCCACCTTCACCGTGCGATTGCCGGGCGTAAGGCGAATGGTATCGCCAACGCGCAACCGCCCGGTTTCGATGCGGCCGACGACGATACGCCGCTCACCGCGCCGATAGAGGTCCTGCACCGGCAAGCGTAAGGGCTGCGCCGCGAGGCTCGGACGCGCGGTGAAAGCGTCCAGCGCTTGCAGCAGCGATGGGCCGTGATACCAGGGGGTTTTCGGGCCGTTAGCGATAATGCCGTCGCCGTGGCGGGCGGATATCGGAATAAGGGCGGTCGGATTAATGCCGATGGAGCGCAGGTAACCGCCGACCTCGTCCACCACCGCGCCGAAGCGGGTTTCGTCGTGATCGATCAGATCAATCTTATTCACGGCGACCGCCACTTGGGTAATCCCCAGCAGGCGCAGCAAATAGGCGTGGCGGCGGGTTTGTTCGGCCAAACCGGCGCGGGCATCGACCACCAGAATCGCGGCATCGGCGGCGGCGGCCCCCGTGACCATGTTCTTAAGGAACTCCTTATGCCCCGGCGCGTCGATAATCACATAGCGGCGGGCTTCGGAGGCGAACCACACTTGCGTGGTATCGAGCGTAATCCCCTGGTCGCGCTCAATCTGCAACGCATCGAGCAGATGCGACCATTCGAACACCGACCCGCGCTTATCGGAGGAGGCTTGCAGCGCCTCGACCGCCCCCTCGGCCAAAGCGCCGGTTTCATGCATCAAGCGCCCGACGAGGGTGGATTTCCCGTGATCGACGTGGCCGACGATGACGATGGGAAAAGCAGTATGCTGGCTCATAGGTACCCCCCGGCGCGCAGGCGTTCGAACACATCTTCGGATTCATGGTCCATCGTGCGCCCGGCCCGTTCGGAGGTGCGCGTCGCCGCAAGCTCGGCGATGACTTCGGCGATGGTGCTGGCCTCGCTGGGGAAGGGCTCGGTGATGCCCTTTTCCCCGAGCGAGCGGAAGCGCTTGCCGTTCTTGGCGAAATACAGCTCGCACACGGGAATGCCCTCGCGTTCGATGTACCGCCAAATATCAAGCTCGGTCCAATGCAGCAGCGGATGGATGCGGATATGGGTGCCGGGCGGGAAATCGGCGTTGAACTGGTCCCAGAACTCCGGCGGCTGGTCGCGCACGTCCCAGGTGCCATCCAGCCGCGCGGGCTGAACACGCGCTCTTTTGCCCGCGTCGCCTGCTCATCGCGGCGGATGCCGCAAAAATGCCCGAGAAACCGTAGCGTTCGACCGTTTGGGCGAGGCCTAGGCTTTTGCGCGCCGCCACCCGCGCGCCGGGCGGCAGGGTTGGGTCGGTCGCTTCAATCGGCGGGCAGGAATCGGCGATGAGGTTGAGGTTCCATTCCTTCGCGTACGTGTCGCGGAAGGCATAGGCTTCGTCGAACTCAAGGCCCGTATCGAGATGGGCGACGGGGAAGGGGATTTCCCCCAAGAACGCTTTGCGCGCCAGCCAGATCATCACGTTCGAATCTTTGCCGAGCGACCACAGCAGCGCCAGCGGGCGAATGCGGGCGAAGGCTTCGCGGAAGATGAAAATGCTCTGGGCTTCCAGCGCGTCGAGATCGGTTAGACGCTCGGGCGCGAGGAGGGGCGACGATTGCGCCTGCGGGAAATGGGACACGCGTTCACCTGATCCAGAAATAGAGACTTGGGAAGGTTTGGGGGTGGGGAGAGGCGTTACCCCCGGCGAGGCTTGGTGAAGACCGCATTCGATCTTCTCCCGCCCGCGCCAGCGGCCAGCGCGCGCCTCCTCGCCTTCGGCAACGGGGGTCGTACAGGACATGCAACCAATGGACTTATACCCGTGTTCGACCAGCGGGTGCACCGGAAGACTATGCGCCAACCGATAGGCTTCGATCTCCTCCGCCGACCAATCGGCCAGCGGCGAGAGTTTAACGCGTCCGTCTTCCTGCTCGACCGCCGCAATCCCGCGCCGCGTATCGGCCTGATCGCGGCGGCGGCCATTGGCCCAGGCGCTAAAGCCGGTCAATGCGTGCGCCAGCGGATCGACCTTGCGGATCGCGCAGCAGGCGTCCGGGTCTTGATCGAACAGCAGGCCCAGCGGGTCGCGGGTTGCGATTGCAACCGCATCGGGCTTCAGCAGACGAACATCGGTGAGGCCGAGTTGCGCCGTCAGGGTTTCGCGGTAGCGGTGCGTGGCGGGAAACAGCTTTTCGGTATCGAGCGTGAGCACCGGAATGCGCGGATCGACGCTGGCAGCAAGGTGCAACAGCACCGCCGAATCGGCCCCGAAGGAGGAGACAATGGCAAAGCCTGGGCCGTGCTCCTGCCAGGTGGCGCGGATCAAATCCTGGGCCGCGACCGTGCGGCTTGCCGCAGGTGTATTGGCGCGGAGGATCGTCGCTTCTGGCGCTGCATACCCTGGCATCGGCTTAGGTTCTCCGGCGTCGGAAGGGGCGAAAGCTCGCCTTCCCGGTGATCTGGTTTCGCCAAATTACAAACTTCAGTTCCGCTCTGTCTATAAAAAAACAATTCACATCAGTGAATGTTAAAATAAATCAACATGAGTTTCGTGTTTTATATCCGCAACCGCACGAATTGACCATCTGCCGAGGGGGCCGCTATAAGCAGCCGTCCAAGTCAGAGTGAAACATGCAGATCACCGATACAAAAATTCCCGCCGTTAAACGCATTGTGCCGAAAAAACATGGGGATGCGCGCGGTTATTTCATGGAAACCTTTTCTGA
>NZ_LAJY01000130.1 GCF_000963705.1 Elstera litoralis
GCGATGAGCAGTTCGACGCGAGATCCCGGCAAAGCTGCGCCGCCCCCTTGGGATCGGTGCGCAGCCGGTCGAGCCCAACGTGGGCCGAGGGGGCGCGCATCCCGTGTTGGGCCAACAGGCGTTTGAGTTCCGGGATATCGCCGAACAGGCCGCTATAGGGCTCGACCAGCTTATAGCCGAGCCCGGCGAGCAGATCGAACTGCGCTGCGAGCGGGGTCATCGAGCGGGCAGAATAAAGCTGAAACGAGAAAGAATCGATCATAGCCACGGTTATTCTCCTTAAAGCGGCGCTCACAGGCGCGCGCCGGTCGCATCGTCGAAAAGGGAAAGGGCATCGGCCGGAAACGCCACCGGCAGCGGGTCGCCCGGTTTCAGGGCGGCTTCGGCGGCATGGCGCAGGGCCAGCGGCGCGCCATTGGGCAGGCGGCACCAAACGAGCGTATCCGCGCCCATCGGCTCCACCAGCTCGACATTGGCAATCAGGGGCGCGGGTCCGGCATCGGCCCCGTACAGAATATGTTCGGGCCGGATGCCGAGCGTGGCAGCCCCGGTGAAATCGGACGTTCGCCAGCGATAGCCCTCAAGCGCGCAGCGCCCATCCTCTGGGAACTGGAAAAAGCCGTCGCGCTCAATCCGTCCCGGCAGAAAATTCATCGCCGGGGAGCCGACGAAGGCCGCAACGAAGCGGTTGACCGGCTCGCGATACACTTTCATCGGCGTATCGAGCTGCTGGATCACGCCACCCTGCATCACGGCGATCCGGTCGGCCAGGGTGAGCGCTTCGATCTGGTCGTGGGTGACGTAGATCATCGTCGCCCCCAGCCGGGCGTGCAGGCGCTTGATTTCCACGCGCAATTCGGCGCGTAACTGGGCGTCGAGGTTCGAGAGCGGCTCATCGAAGAGATAAACCCCCGCTTGCCGCACCAGCGCCCGGCCAATGGCGACGCGCTGGCGCTGGCCGCCGGAAAGCTCCGCTGGACGGCGGTCGAGCAACTCGGTCAGCCGCAGCATCTGGGCTGCCACCGCCACCCGCTCGGCAATCTCCGCCTTCGGTAGCCCCGCGACCTCAAGCCCGAAGGACATGTTCTTGCGCACGCTCATGCGCGGGTACAGCGCATAGCTTTGGAAGACCATCGCAATGCCGCGATCCTTGGGCTCGTCCCAGGTTACATTGCGCGCGCCGATATGAATTTCGCCCTCGGCGATATCGAGCAGCCCGGCGATGGCGTTGAGCAAGGTGGATTTGCCGCAGCCGGAGGGGCCGAGCAGCACCAGGAATTCCCCCGGCGCGATAGTGAGATTGAGGTTTTCGAGAACCCGGATACTGCCGAAACGGATGCAGATATCCTTAAGGTCCACATTTGCTGTTGCACCCATTTGCCTAACCCTTCACTGCGCCTGCGGCGATGCCGCGCAAGAACCAGCGCCCCGAGGCGAAATAGACGACCAGCGGCAGCAGCGCCGTCAGCATCGTGGCCGCCATATCGACGTTGTAGGTGCGCTCGCCCTGGGTGCTGTTGACGATATTGTTGAGTTGGACGGTCATCGGCAGGTTTTCCCGCCCGGAGAAGACCAGCCCAAGGATGAAGTCGTTCCAGATGCCCGTAACCTGGAGGATGACGGCAACGACGATCATCGGGATCGCCATCGGCATCATGATCCGCCGATAAATCTGGTAAAAACCCGCGCCATCCACCCGCGCCGCCTTATAAAGTTCCGGCGGCAGCGCGCAGAAGTAATTGCGGAACAGCAGCGTCATCGTTGGCAGACCGAAGATCGTGTGCACGATGATGATCGTCAGCAGCGACTGGCCGAGCCCGATGAAGGAAAACACGCGGACCAGCGGGTAGAGGAAGATTTGATAGGGGATGAAGGCGACGATCATCATCGCCCCGAACAGAATATTCGCGCCCCGCACCCGCCAGAACGACAGGGCGTAGCCGGTGAGCGAGCCAACCAGGATCGACACGAACACCGAGGGGATGAGAATCGTCACCGAATTGAAGAAACCGACACTGATGCCGTTGCAGTTCAGGCCCGTGCAGGCGGAAGACCAGGCTTTTACCCAGGCCTCCACCGTCCAGGCATCCGGGAGCGCCAGAATATTGCCCAGGCGAATTTCCGTCATCGGCTTCAAGGAGGTGACGATCATCACATAGAGCGGCAGGGCAAAGAACACCGCCGTGATGATGAGGAAAGCGTAGATCCCCCAGCGGGCGGGCGTTGTGCGCTTGGGTTTGCGACCATTGGGCCTAAGGCCCTTAAAGGGCGGGGAAACACTCATGCCCGGCCTCCTTTGCGGCTGCGCCAGTATAGATACGGCGCGACGACGGCGATGACGGTTATCAACATCGAGGTGGCCGCCGCCGTGGCAAGGCCAACGTTGGCGCGCTCGAACAGATGATCCATGACGAATTTTGCCGGGACTTCGGAGGCAACGCCCGGCCCGCCATTGGTCATAGCGACCGACAGATCGTAGAGCCGCACGACGCTGGTGGAGAGCAACACGGCTGCGGTAGCGAAACTCGCCGTCAGCATCGGGATGACGATGGAGATATAGACCCGCCAAGCAGGCAGACCATCCACCTTTGCAGCTTTCCAGATATCCTCGTCAATCCCGCGCAGCCCCGCGAGCATAATCGCCATCACCAGCCCTGCGGCGTGCCAAACGGCGGCGAATACGAGGCAATAGATGACGGTGTCCTGCCGCACGATCCAATCGAAGGCGAAATCGGGAAATCCCCAGCCGCGCACTAGTTTCTGAATCCCGTGGCTCGGGTTCAGCAGCCATTGCCAGACGAGGCCGGTAACGACGAAGGACATGGAATAGGGATATAGAAAGACCGAGCGGAACAGATTCTCGCTGCGCACGCGCTGATCGATGGCGACCGCAAGCAGAAATCCCAGCGCCAGCGCGAGAATGAGAAACAGCGCGCCGAAAATCACGAGATTATGGATCGAGGTCAGCCAGCGGTCATTCCCGAAAAGCTGTTCGTATTGGCGCAAACCGACGAAATTATTGTTCG
>NZ_LAJY01000131.1 GCF_000963705.1 Elstera litoralis
GGTTTGTGCGCGAAGGCGTGCGCCGCTCCGCACTTCAGATCGGTACGGACCGTTGGGACATCGCCTTTTATGCGATCTTGCGAGCGGAATATGAGGCGCGTGACTAACTGTCTAGGGTGAGTAAAAGCGTAGGGTTAGTCTCGATAGACATCCCCCCGATTGCCAATGCGCACGACGAGAATACGCAAAATATCATCTTCGATGCTGGCAATGATGCGATAATCGCCGACGCGATACTTCCAGTTAATCATTCCCCAAATACAGCACGGGCAGGGCGGAAACTTCGCTTGCGTCCAACAGCCAGCCGATGACTTGATCGTCGGGCCGGTCTTCGGCGAGGGTGCGCAAGCTTTCCCGCGCCTCGGCGTCGCCGCGCATCAGCGCGTCATAGGCCTGGCGGTAGGCGAGAACCCAGGGGTCTTGACCGCTGCCTTTGGGCAGGATTTCCCACAGGTCCATCGGCTCGCTGCGCCCGCGTAAAGCCACGCGCCCGACCGGGCGGCAGTCGGTATCGCCAGTTAGTTCGATGATGCGATTGCCCGCGAGCAGCCGGGTACCCAGCGCCTTATTGGCGGTCTCAATCCGGGCGGCGGTATTCACCGCATCCCCCGCCGCGCCATATTTCAGCCGGTCCGCCGCGCCGAAATTCCCGACCGTGACGGTGCCGGCATTGAGCCCCAGGCGGGTATAGCCGAAGGGAATGCCTTTCCGGCGCACCGCGTCGGCAAATTCAGTCGTCGCCGCTTCGATTTTGCGGGCGGCGCGCAGGGCACAGAGCGGGTGATCGGCCATAAATTCCGGTGCGCCGAACAGGGCGAACACCGCATCGCCGATGAAATCGACGACAATGCCGCCTTCCTCCGCAATAATCTCGCAGACGATGCCGAGGTAGCGGTTCAGCAGGGGAATCACCTGCTCCGGCGGGAAGCTTTCCGACAGGGCGGTGAAGCCGTAAATATCGGTGAACAGCACGCTGACTTCCCGGCGCACGCCTTCCAGGCTCAGGCGGCTCGGGTCGTGCAGCAGGCGGGCCGCGACATTGGCGGGCACGAAGCGACCGAAGAGATCGCGGATTTTCTGGCGCTCGCGCAGCCCTTCGACCATGCGATTGAAGGAGCGTGCCCCTTCGTCGAACTCCCGAACTGGGCTGCGGCGCAAGGCGGGCACGGCATCGAAATCGCCCGCTTCCACGGCCTCGCTGGCCTGAGCGAAATCTTTGATCGGGCGACGGATGACGCGCGCCAAGAGGAGCGAGAGGCCGATGGAGCCCATCAGCACCAGCGCCCCGGTCATCACCACCATTTGCAGACTGCCGAAAGCTTCCTCGACCGTCTCCTCGGTAACATAAAAGCCGAGAATCCAGGGCTTATCGCCGTAGCGGGTAATTTCGCGGTAGAGGAAAACATAATCCTCCCGGCCAACTTCGACGTTCAGCAGTGTTGCTTCCTGATCGAATTGCCGCAACAGCACGGGGAAGGCCCCCTTCGGGGTTTTTCCCTTGCCCCAGATTTCCGCCAGCACGGGATCGCCCACTTCCTCCAAGCGGGGGAGGGGGCGCTGATCCGAGCCAGTCATTTGCATTTTGGCGAGGTTGGGATGGGCCAAAACCCAGTCGCGATCATAGAGAATAACGGCGGTTTGTTGGTTCAGGTTGGAGCTTTCGGCCAAGCTGCGCGAAACCTCGCCGACGCCGACCGCCGCTTCGATTACGCCGAGAAACTGATCGTTTTCATCGAACACCGGCACGCGCAGGGTCACGACCGTCTGTTGCAACACTGTGCTCCACACGGGCGGCAACCATTCCGGCGCACGGCTTTGGGCGAGCGTTTGCAACTGCCGCCGAATGCCCTCGCCGCCGGGCAGAACGATGCGCTTCACATCGCGCTCGCCGCGCGTGGCGCGATAGGCGACGCCCGAGGCGGTGACATAGCCGACACCGACAATTTGCGGCGTGGCCGACAGGCTCCCGACCAACAGCCCGGCGATTTGGTCGCGGTCGCGCAAGTCCACCCGGCCTTCGGCGACGGCTTCGGTCATCATGGCCAATTGTCGGCGGACGGGGGTCAGAATGCCATCGACCGAGCGGACCACCTGCGCCAAGGCCTGCCCGCCGCGTTCGGCCAGCAACTCGAAGGTGATGCGCCGGGTTTCTTCGGCCCCAACGTAAAAGACGGTGCCGACCGCAAGCGTCATCAGCCCGGTAAAACCGAGGGCCAAGAGCCAGGTGATCGGCAATCGCCCGCTGAGGGCGGCGCCCAGGCGGCGCGTGAGATATTTAACTATACGGATCTGCCGCATCCCGAAGCCCATCGCCAAGGAAGTTGAACGCCAAGACGACCAGGATCACGGGCACCACCGGAAACAGCAGCCAGGGATAGAGTACGACGGCATTGATATTCTGCGCCTCCGCCAACAATACCCCCCAACTGGTGATGGGGGCGCGCAATCCCAATCCCAGGAAGCTCAAGGCGGTTTCGCCCAAAATCATCCCAGGGATCGAGAGGGTTGCCGAGGCGATGATATGGCTTAGAAAATTGGGCAAAAGATGGCGGCGAATCACCCGCGACGGTTTTGCGCCCATGAGTTCGGCTGCCGTGCAGAAATCTTCTTCCCGCAGGGCCAGCAGTTTGGAGCGAACGGCGCGGGCAAGCCCGGTCCAATCAAGCAGCCCCAGGATCACGGTAATGCCGAAATAGATGACAACCGGGCTCCAATCGACCGGCAAGGCGGCGGAGAGCGTCATCCACAGCGGCAGTTCCGGGAAACTGCGCAGCATTTCGATAACGCGCTGGATGATCGAATCGACCTTGCCGCCGTAATAGCCGGCAATCCCGCCGAGCAGGAGGCCGAGAAACAGGCTGATGCTGATGCCGATCAACCCCACCGTTAGCGAAATCCGCGCGCCGTAGAGAATGCGCGAGAGAATATCGCGCCCGAGCCGGTCGGTGCCCAGCAAGAACAGCGTGCCACCCTCCGGCGGGCAGACCAGATGGAAGGTGCCGGGGATCATTCCCCAGAAACGGTAGGCATCGCCCTGGCAGAAGAAGCGTAACGGCTCTACCCGCGCCTTATTGGGGGTATAGACGCGAACGAGATTCTCCATATCAAGCCGATATTCGAGCCCATAGGTAAACGGCCCAACGAAGCGCCCCTCGTGGAACAGGTGAATGCCTTGGGGCGGCGCGAGAATATGCTCGATATTGCGCGTCGTCAGCCCATAGGGGGCGAGCATCTCCGTAATCAGCGTCGTCGCATAGGCAAACGCCAGAAAGAGGAGGCTGATGACCGCGAGCCGGTGCCGCCGGAACCGCCAGACCATCAGTTGAAATGGCTTTGCCTGATAAATCCGCTCCTGCGCCGGGGTGATCTTATCGATGGCGTAGGGATCGAAGGGCTCCGGGTTCACATAATGCTGCATCACGCCCCCCCCGGCCCGCCGAGGCGAATGCGCGGATCGAGCGCCGCCAAGGCAATATCGGACACTAGCACGCCGATGACGGTCAGCAGCGCCAGGAAAAACAAAAAGCTTCCAGCCAAATACATATCCTGGCTTTGCAACGCCGCCAGCAGCATCGGCCCCGTCGTGGGCAGCGACATGACCACCGAGACGATGGTCGCGCCCGAGATCATTTGCGGCAATAGATTGCCGATATCGGCAATGAATGGGTTTAGCGCCATGCGCAGCGGATACTTCAGCAGCACCCGGCGGGCGGGCAAGCCCTTCGCCCGTGCCGTGGTCACGTAAGGCTTATGCAATTCGTCGAGCAGATTGGCCCGCAAGCGCCGAATCATCCCTGCCGTGCCCGCAAGCCCGATCACCAGCGTTGGAACGATCAAATGCTGCACGACCGACAGGAATTTCGCGCCCGACCAGGGTTGCCCCAAGTAGATCGGGTCCATCAGCCCGCCAATTGAAATGCCGAACCAGCGGTTGCTGAGGTAGAGCAGCACAAGGGCCAGCAGAAAATTCGGCGTGGCGATACCGAGAAAGCCGATGATCGTCAGAATATGGTCGCCCGCGCTATATCGGCGCACGGCGGAATAAACCCCGATGGGAAAGGCGACGATCCAGGTAAACAGAATCGTGCTGAACGACAGGATGATCGACAGCAGCAGCCGGTCGCCGATGACCTCGCTCACCGGCAGTTGATATTCGAACGACCAGCCGAAATCGCCGTGGAGCATGCCCCACAGCCACACCAGATATTGCTCCCACAGGGGTTTATCCAGCCCATATTGGTCGCGCAGAAACTGGATTTTCGCCGGGTCCACCGCCTCGCCCTGACTTTGCAGCTCGGCGATATAGGTGGTGAGATAATCGCCCGGCGGCAGTTGGATGAGGATGAAAGTGATGAGGCTGATGACAAGCAGCGTCGGGATCATCACCAGCAGGCGGCGAATAAGGTAATTCAGCATGCGCGGCTCATTTCTGCCCATCCTCGAACCACAGTCGGTCCGGGCGATACAGGCCGAGATGGCCGCCCGGCTCCCAATTATACATGCCCTCGGCGGGTAAATTTCGCAGATTTTTGCGCGCATACACCGGCTGCGGCACGTCCGACACCAGCCCGATCACGAATTGCTGGTCGGCGTGATACTCTAGAATAGCGTGCCACGCCTCCCGGCGCGCGGCCTCGCTGGCGGCTGTGCGCCAGGTATCGTAGAGCCGCATCAACTCTTGCCCTTCGGCCATGTCGATGGCTTGGCCCGCCTTGCCGGAGGATTCGTAGAAATTTCCCCATTGCGACCACGCGCCGTGCAACTGCTGCGTCGGCACCCATTCGGCGGGGGAGTGATCGGCGCGGGCGAGGCCGTTTTCGGCCCCCGACGCGATGCTCATCACTGTTTCCCCCGCGAATAGGCGGTTGCGGAACACATCGGCCTGGAAATTCTTCGTGAGGGTCTTGATGCCGATTTCCGCCCAAGCATCGCGGACCAACTGCATCACATCGGCCTGATCGGGGCTTTCGCCGCCGGATTCAACGACAATGGTCAGCGGGCGGCCATCGGGCAGGCGGCGCATGCCGGTGGCCGCATCGCGGACCAGCCCGAGTTCGTCCAGCAGCTTATTGGCCTGCTGCGGCGCGTAACTGGCCCAGGTGACGCGCGTTGAGTCGCGGTACAGCGGGCTTGTCTTCTGCACGCTATTGTTGCCTTCGCGCGCCAAGCCGAAATAGACGACCTGATTGATCTCGCGCCGATTGAGGCCGAGCGACAGCGCCCGGCGAAAGCGCACATCGCGCATCAGCCCGCGCCAAACCGGATCGGCGGCGGTGAGATTGGGGAACAGCGCCAGATGTGCCCCGCGCCCGTTGCGCCAAAGGGTGACGGTCGCCCCCTTCTCTTTGGCGGCCCCGCGCAGAAAGCTATAGTCGGAGAACCCCAAGTACCGCGCCTGCAAATCCACTTCCCCCGCGCCCACTTTCGCTGGGATGAGTTTCGGTTCGGCCACCTGCATCAGCACCCGGTCGATATAGGGCAGTTGTTGGCCCTTGGCGTCGATGCGGTGATAATAGGGGTTGCGCACGAAGATGAACTGTTCGGCGGGCGGCTTGGTTTTTAAAGCCCAGGGGTCCAGCGTCGGTAAATCCGGATTGTCGTTGCGATATTGATTATCAAGCCGATTATGAAGCTGTGCCCAATTGCGCGCTTTGGCCTTGGCAATAGCGGCCTTCAGCGCCTCCGCATCGGCATAACGCGCGTGAAACTGCTTCAGATACTGCGCCGGGCGGTAAATGAACAGGGGGGCCGGTCCCGCCAACTCGTGCAGAAACTTCGGATTGGCGGCGGGCCACGCGTAGCGCACCGTCAGCGCATCGGGAAAACTCACCTCCGGGCCTTGGCCGTTCACCCGTAAGGAGGGCGGCGGGCCGGTGGGGGTGAGTTCCTTATTATTGACCACATCGTCCCAGAAATAGCGGAAATCTTCCGAGGTAAACGGCGTGCCGTCCGACCAGCGGTGGCCTGCGCGCAGGTGGAACGTAAAAATACGGTCCTCCTGAACCTCCAGCCCGGCCAGCAAATCCGGCTGAAGTTGGTAGTTTTCGTCATAGGCGACGAGACGGGCATTGCCGAAGACCACCATCTGCCGCACATCGCGCGCCGACCCGCCAATCCAGCGCCATTCGCCGCCCGGACGCCCGATTTGGGTGCCCGGCGGAAAATTGGCAAGGCTCGGATCGCTGGGCAGGCGCGCGGTAATTGGTGGCAGCTTCCCGGCGGCGACCTCGGCGGCGAAGAACGGCGTTTCGACCGGCTCGACGGCGCGGGCGGGGAGGGAGAGGAGAGCGAGGATCGTAAAGCAGAGCGCTGCCTCTGCACTCCGCTTAARGCCGATTGGCCCTTAAGAATCCCTTTTTCCCGACTGACTGGCGGAAACGGGGCTTGATCTAAAGAAAAAGCTCGCCAAAGGGCAAGCCCTTTGGCGGCGGTGCCCCCGCAATTGACGCCCAGAGGCATTCGAATCAATCTCGGTTGGGCTGGAACAGAGCCACAATCGCTTCTGCCACAAAGCGCCGATTGCGAGCCTGGCCCGTCGTTTCGACCAGAATAGCTTCCTTGTGCAGAAGCTCGATATAGCCGCTGACCGCCGGATAGGAGACGCCAAGCTTCTCTGCTGCAAGCTTTATCGAGAGACTGGGATAATCCGGCAATAAATCGAACAGACGATCCAGCACACTGCCCGC
>NZ_LAJY01000132.1 GCF_000963705.1 Elstera litoralis
AATCAACATGAGTTTCGTGTTTTATATCCGCAACCGCACGAATTGACCATCTGCCGAGGGGGCCGCTATAAGCAGCCGTCCAAGTCAGAGTGAAACATGCAGATCACCGATACAAAAATTCCCGCCGTTAAACGCATTGTGCCGAAAAAACATGGGGATGCGCGCGGTTATTTCATGGAAACCTTTTCTGAACCGCGCTTTGCCGAAGCCGGGATTATCGAGCGCTGGGTTCAAGATAATCAGTCGCTCTCGAAACCCCAGGGCACCGTGCGCGGGTTGCATTTCCAGATTGCGCCTGCGGGACAGGCAAAGCTGATCCGCGTTTTGCAGGGGGCCATTCTCGATGTCGCGGTCGATCTGCGCCACGGCTCGCCCAGCTTTGGCCAGCATGTCGCCGTGGAATTGACCGCCGAGGGCGGCGAGCAGCTTTATGTTCCGGTCGGCTTCGCGCACGGTTTCTGTACCTTGGTGCCTGATACGGCGGTGGCCTATAAGGTGAGCCATGTTTACGCCCCGGCAGAAGATCGCGGGTTGCGCTGGAACGATCCGGCGCTCGGGATCGATTGGCCAGTGACGGCGGCGACCGCGCTGCTGTCGCCGAAAGACACGCAGCAGCCACTTCTCGCCGATCTGCCCGTCCTTTTCACCTACGCCTAAGCCAGGAGCGCCTTTATGAACACGATCATCGTTACCGGCGGCGCAGGGTTCATCGGCTCAGCGGTCATCCGCCATATCCTGACCCAGACCGACGCCCGCGTAGTGAACCTCGATAAGCTGACCTACGCGGCGAACCTGGATAGCCTTGCCGCGCTGAGCGATACCGACCGCTATAGCTTCGAGCAGGCCGATATTACCGACCGCGCGGCGATGGACCGGATTATCGCGGCCTACAAGCCCGACGCGATTATGCATCTTGCCGCCGAAAGCCATGTGGACCGCTCGATTGATGGCCCGGCGGCTTTCATTCAAACCAATATCATCGGCACTTTTACGCTGCTGGAAGCCGCGCTCGCCTTTTGGCGCACGCTGCCCGAGGACAAGCAGGCGGCCTTCCGCTTTCACCATATCTCGACCGATGAAGTCTTCGGCACTTTGGGCGACGAGGGGCTGTTTACCGAAGAAACGCCTTACGCGCCCAACTCGCCCTATTCGGCCAGCAAGGCGTCGTCCGACCATCTCGTGCGGGCGTGGCACCATACCTATAAGCTGCCGGTCGTGACCTCCAACTGCTCGAATAATTACGGCCCGTGGCAGTTCCCGGAAAAGCTCATTCCGTTGATGATTATCAACGCGCTAAAGGGTAAGCCGCTGCCGGTCTATGGGCAGGGAACCAATGTGCGCGACTGGCTACACGTGGAAGACCATGCCCGCGCGCTCTGGACGATCCTCACCACGGGCGTGCCGGGCGAGAGCTATAACGTCGGCGGCAATTCCGAGCGCAAGAATATCGACGTGGTGACGGCGATCTGCGATCTGGTCGATAAGCTCGAAGCGCCGCTGCCCTCGGGCCAGCCGCGCCGGTCGCTGATTACCCATGTCACCGACCGTCCCGGCCACGATGCGCGTTACGCCATCGACGCCAGCAAGATCAAGGCCGAACTGGCCTGGGAGCCACAAGAGACCTTCGATTCCGGGCTTGAATCGACCGTGCGCTGGTATCTCGACAATCCCGATTGGTGGGAAAAACTGTCGAATGTCTATGCGGGCGACCGGTTGGGCCTGAAGAAAGCCGCCTCATGAGCCAAACGGTTCTGATTTTCGGCGCGAACGGGCAAGTCGGGCGCGAGTTGCAGCGGGTGGCTTGGCCTGCGTCCTTAACGCCCGTGAGCCTCGCGCGGCCCGAGGGCGATGTAACTCGCCCCGAGGCGATTGCGGCTGCCGTCGCGCAGCATAATCCCGTCGCCCTGGTCAATGCCGCCGCCTATACCGCCGTCGATAAGGCGGAAACCGAAGCCGAGGCGGCTTTTGCCATCAACCGGGACGGGGCCGCCAATCTGGCGCGCGCCGCCGCGGCCGCCGCTGTGCCGCTGATCCATATTTCAACCGATTATGTCTTCGACGGCAGCAAGCCGGGGGCCTATGCGCCGTCCGATCCGGTCGCGCCCCTGGGCGTCTACGGCCAGTCGAAAGAGGCGGGGGAACGGGCGATCCGGGCGGCGGCGGAAAAACACGTCATTCTGCGCACGGCCTGGGTTTTTGGCCCATACGGGCATAATTTCGTCAAAACCATGCTGCGCTTGGCGGCCGCCCGGCCGGAATTGCGCGTGGTCGCCGATCAACGCGGCTGCCCCACCCCGGCGACGGCGATTGCGGACGCGATTGCGCAAATAACGGCGGCCTTGCTGAATGGCTCAACCGCTTACGGAACCTACCATTTCGCCGGGCGCGCGCCGGTCTCCTGGCACGGGTTCGCCGAAGCGATTTTTGCGGAAGGGCAGCGCTACGGCTGGCCGGTGCCGAAGGTTCACGCCATCACCACCGAAGATTTTCCAACGCCTGCACGCCGCCCCGCCAATTCCGTGCTCGATTGCAGCGCATTGACTGCGGCGTTCGGCATTATGCCCGCCGATTGGCGTCTGGGATTGATCGATATGTTGGCCGAATGCCGGGACGAAATTGGGGCTAATTTCGCCGCCTTGAGTGAGGAAAAGCGATGAAGGGTATCATTCTGGCGGGCGGCTCGGGCACGCGGCTGTATCCCGTCACGTTGGCGGTCTCGAAGCAACTCCTGCCGGTTTACGATAAGCCGATGATCTATTATCCGCTGTCGATTCTGATGCTGGCCGGAATCCGCGATATTCTGGTGATTACGACGCCCCACGATGCGGCGCAGTTCAAAACCCTGCTGGGCGATGGCAGCCAGTGGGGCCTTGCCATCTCCTACGCCCAGCAGCCGAAGCCGGAAGGGCTGGCGCAAGCGTTCCTGATTGGCGAAGACTTCATTGCGGGCGATCCCTGCGCCCTGGTGCTCGGCGATAATATCTACTTCGGCCACGATCTCGAACCGATGCTGCTGTCGGCCGTGGAGCGCCAAAGCGGGGCCACCGTGTTCGGCTACCATGTGCGCGACCCTGAACGCTACGGCGTGGTCGAGTTCGACGCGGCAGGCACCGCTATTTCCATCGAGGAAAAGCCGAAGCAGCCGAAAAGCAATTACGCCGTCACCGGGCTCTATTTCTATGATGCCGAGGTGGTCGCTCTCGCCAAGCAAGTGCGCCCTTCGGCGCGCGGCGAGCTCGAAATCACCGATCTCAACCGCCTTTATCTGGAGCGCGGCACCCTTACCGTCGAGCGCATGGGCCGGGGTTACGCTTGGTTCGACACGGGCACCCACGATAGCCTTTTGCAAGCGGGCGAGTTCGTGCGCACGGTCGAAGAGCGCCAGGGCCTGAAAATCTCCTGCCCTGAGGAAATCGCCTGGCGCAAGGGCTTTATCGATGCGGCCCAGGTGCGTAAACTGGCCGGACCGATGGCAAAGAACGGTTACGGGCAGTATCTGTTGCGGATGATCGAAGGTGAGGTTACAGCCTCTCCGCTATAGCAACTTCGCGCGCCGCTGAAGCAGGGCCATCGGGCTCCAACTCAGCACGCGCGCAATCGCCAAGGTCGAAGCTTTGCGCTCGGCCTGAAGTTTCCGGCGGTCGGACCAGAAGGGGGCGAGGCCTTTGACGCCGTCGAAACTGGCCTTCAGCACAACCCAAATCGCGCTCGGTTTTTTCAGCAGCAGGCAGCGCAGCAGCAGCAGCGGCAGATAGGTCAGCAGCGTCACCGCCAGAATTGGCCCCGGCATATTCTTGGCGATCAGCCAGATTTGATTGCGGTAGCCGTGGTAGAGCGAAAACACGCTATGCGCCCCGCCCGAGGTTGCGCCGCCCACATGCTCCACCCGCGCCCGGTTCGACTGCCAAACGCGCCCGCCCGCGAGCCGCAGGCGGAAGCACAGGTCCACATCCTCGCCGTAGCAAAAGAAGCGCTCATCGAAGCCGCCCAAGCGCTCGAACCAATCGCGGCGGATCATCATGGCGGCGGCGCAGGCGGCGAAGCTTTCGCCTGCGGGCACGGGTACGGGCAGGGGTTTACGGCACCCGCCGCGCCAGGCGAAACCGTAGGGGGAAAAGCAATCGCCCAAGCCATCGGCGCGGCTGGGATCGGCGCTCATCACCTGGGTCGAGCCGAAGGCGGCATATTCGCCATGAACGGTGGCTTCATCGAGCAGCAGTTCCAGCCAGTCGGAGGCGGGGAAAGCGTCCGGGTTCAGCATGACCAGCCAGGGGGCGGACGCTCCGGCGGCAGCCTGATTGTTCCCGGCGGCGAAGCCGAGGTTCTTGCCTGTGCGCAGGATGGTGAGGCGCGGATCATGCGGCAACCCTTCCAACGAGCCATCGATGGAGCCGTTATCGACGATCACCGCCTCGAAGTCGCGGAAGCTTTGCGCCAGCAAGGCCGCAAGGCAGCGGGCCAGATCGGTGCCGCCATTGTAATTGACGATCATCACCCGAATTTGCGGACTTCCGGAAATCTGGATCAGGGCTTCCCGGTCGGGTGAGTGCGGCGGCGCGGCGGTTGAAGCCAAAGTCACAGGAATCCTCGTCGTGTAGCAAGCCGGGGCATCTTTCCTTTTCGCGGCACCCTGCGCAAGATCGTTTACACCAAATTAAATCTTAGGTTTCTGGAGAGACGCAATGAAGCTGGTGCGCTGGGGCCTGGATGGGCAGGAAAAGCCGGGAATTCTGGATCAGGGCGGCGCAATCCGCGACCTATCGTCGGTCATTCCTGATATCAGCCATTCAATTTTATCCGATTCCGGGCTGGACGCGCTGCGCCGCCTCAATCTCGCGCCGCTGCCGGTCGTGCCTGCCGAAACCCGCCTGGGCGTGCCTTTCGCCGGGACCGGCAAGATTATCGCCATCGGCCTCAATTACGCCGATCACGCTGAAGAAGCCGGATTGAAGCCCCCCGCCGAGCCGATTGTGTTCCAAAAAGCCACCTCGTCGCTATGCGGGCCGACCGACGCGCTGGAAATCCCGCGTGGATCGCTGAAGACCGATTGGGAAATCGAACTGGGCGTCGTTATCGGTCGCCGGGCGAAATATATCACCGAGGCCGAGGCCCTCGATTATGTGGCAGGCTATTGCACCACCAACGATGTCTCGGAACGCCACCTGCAAACCGAGCGCGGCGGGCAATGGACCAAGGGTAAGAGCCACGATACTTTCTGCCCGGTCGGCCCCTGGCTGGTCACGCGCGATGAGGTTCCCGATCCGCAGGCGCTTCAGCTTTGGTGCGATGTCGATGGGCACCGCTATCAGAATGGCACCACGGCCCGGATGATCTTCAGCGTCGCCCATATTATCGCTTATCTCAGCCAGATGATGACGCTGCTGCCGGGCGATCTGATCGTCACCGGCACGCCACCCGGCGTTGGCATGGGGATCAAACCCGCGCCGGTATTCCTGAAGCCGGGGCAAATCGTTGAATGCGAAGTGGTCGGCCTCGGCGCGCAACGGCATCTGACGGTTTCGGCCTAGCTCGATGAAAAGCGCAAGCGCGGTCGATTACGCCCTGCCGCTCCTCACGGTCTTGCTCTGGTCGGGCAATACCGTGGTGATGCGGGCGGCGGTCGGGGTCATCGATCCCGAAACGATCCTGGCCTACCGTTGGGTTTTGGCCGCGCTGGTGATGTTCCCCTTCGTTGCCCGGCAGCTCTACCAATATCGGTCGGTCATTTGGCAGAATATCGGCAAGCTCGCGGGTCTTGGCTTGCTCGGCATGGTGCTCTACCAGGGCTGCGGCTATTACGCCGCGCAAACGACGACCGCCACCAATATGGGTATCATCACATCGTTGGTGCCGCTCATCACCTTCGGCTTCAGCGCGCTTCTCTTGGGCGAAAAGCCCGGCTGGGCCACGGCGGCGGGCGGGGTTTTGTCGCTGGCCGGGCTTGCGGTGCTGATCGGGCAGGGCCAGCCGCTGCAAATTCTCTCCGGCGGGTTTCACCTCGGCGACGGCATTATGCTGATCGGGGGGCTCTGTTATGGGGTCTATAATGTTATGCTGCGGCGTTGGGCCGTGCCGATCCCGGTATGGCCGTCGCTCTATATTCAGATCCTGGCCGCGATTGTCGTGCTGGTGCCGCTCTATCTGCTGACGCCAACCCTGCCCGTGACCTTGGCTGCTGTGCCGATCATCCTCTATTCCGCGCTGCCGCTCTCGATTCTCGCGCCGATGCTGTGGATGCTGGCGATTGCCCGGCTGGGGGCTAACCGCAGCAGCATGTTCATGAACCTCGTGCCAATTTTTACCGCCGTGATCGCCACGATAATGCTGGATGAGAAACTCTATGCCTATCACCTCATCGGCGGGTTGTTGACGCTGTCGGGCGTTCTGCTGGCCCAGGTGGCGCGAGGGCGGCCAAGCTAAGCGGGCGCTGGGGCGCTTGCGCGACAGGAACCGACAGCTCGCGGATCAATTTCTGCCGAATGGCCTGGGTGAAATCGGCATAATCGGCGGCGCGCAGCACGAAGGATTCCGGCCCGCCGACCAGGGCCGTGCGGTAATAATCCTCCAAATCCGGCTCCTCATTGACGATGGCGAGCCCGTTCAGGGTGATTCCCGCTTTCAAGGCCGCGTTGCGCACGGGGGCCAGCGACCGCCCCAGGTTCTGCGCGCCATCGCCGGAAATATCGATGATCTTGCGGTCGCCTTTGAACGGCGCGCTTTGAATCATGCGCACGGCAACCGAGAGGGCATTGCCCAGGGCGGTGCCGCCGCCATCGATCAGGCGCGGCGTGGTATCGATCTCTTCGGCCAGTTTCACGGCATCCTCGGCGCTGCGCAGAACCCGCCACGGCACGCCGACGCGCTGCCAATTCGGGTCCGACCATTCCATCAGCGCCACGGCAACCGCGCGCTTCGGGCCGCTGACAATGGCGCTCTGAACCTCCGCATCCCGAAACGCTGCCGCCAGACCTTCCATCTGCAAGGCGAACTCGGCCCGGTCGACGCTCGATGAACTATCGACCGCCAGCACGAGCAGCGCATCCACCTCCGGCGGCGCGGCGCGGGCCGGGAGCGTCAGAACAGTCAGCGACGCCGCAAAAATCCAATGCCGAAGGGCCAAAGTCTCTCTCCTTACCTTTGGCGCGCTTGTGCCAGGGCTTCGCGGCGAAATTAGGGTGCGCCTAGCCTGTGGCAAGCGCATATCATCTTCGCCGCATGCGAGAATCCATTTCAGTGAGGCTTCCGATTTGACCGCGTCTCCTATTGTCTCCGGGCTGATTGACCTTTTCACCGCCGCGCAAATGGCACAGGTGGATGCAAAGGCCGTCGAAGCCGGGCTTTCCGTCGAACACCTCATGGCGCGGGCCGGGCAGGCGGTCGCGGCGGCAATTATGGCGCGCTGGAGCCCACGCCCGACACTCCTGCTCTGCGGCCCCGGTAATAATGGCGGCGACGGTTGGGTCGCGGCCAGCGCGTTGGCGGAAGCCGGGTGGCCGGTTCGCATCGTGTCGATC
>NZ_LAJY01000133.1 GCF_000963705.1 Elstera litoralis
GCTTGGTCGTTGCGGAATAGAAATATTACGATCTTCGAGCAGGATCGCCGCCCCGGCGGCCATTCGAATACCCTCGATCTGGCCCTCGATGGGAAGACTATTCCCGTCGATACCGGGTTTATCGTCTATAACGAACGCAATTACCCGAATCTCACGCGGTTTTTCCAGCATCTGTCGGTCGAAACCGCCGCCAGCGATATGAGTTTTTCCGTATCGGTCGATGGCGGGCGGCTGGAATATTCGGGCAATTCGCTCGCGACCCTGTTTGCGCAAAAACGTAATCTCGTGAACCTGCGCCACTGGGGCATGATCCGCGATATTCTGCGCTTTTTCCGCAATGCCGCCGCTCTGCTAGAACAACCGGCGGCAACCTCCCTCAGTTTGGACGATTTTCTAACCCAGGGCGGCTATGGCCAAGCCTTTATCCAGGATCATCTGCTGCCGATGGCCGCCGCCATCTGGTCCGCGCCGATGCATACTCTGCGCGGTTTTCCCGCCCGCAGTTTTGTGCGCTTCTTCGCCAATCACGGCTTGCTCAGCGTCAACGACCGGCCGCAATGGCGCACGGTGGCGGGCGGCAGTCGCGCCTATGTGCAGCGGGTCTTAGCCGATCTCCCGGCGATCCGGCTTAATTCCGATATCGAAACAATTCGCCGAACTGAAAGCGGCGTCGACATCCGGCACGGCGGTGCGTGGGAAGGCTTCGACCGCGTCATTCTCGCCTGCCACGCCGATCAAGCCCTGCGCCTGCTGGACGATGCCGATGCGACCGAATGGGCGCTGCTCGATGCGTTTCGCTTTCAGCCCAATATTGCCTATCTGCACCGCGACCCGCGCCTGATGCCGCGCCGTCGCCGCGCCTGGGCCAGTTGGAACCATCTATCGCGCTCGGCCCCCGCCGGGCGGGATGAAGACGCCGATGTTTCCGTTACCTATTGGATGAATAAATTACAGCCGCTGGCAACGAACGCCGATGTGTTTGTCACTCTCAATCCTTTGGTTGAGCCCGATCCGAGCTTGACCCACGCCCGCCTTCTTTACGATCATCCAATCTTCGACCGCGCGGCGGTTGAGGCGCAGTCCCGTTTAAGTCAATTGCAAGGATACAGAGGCATCTCCTATGCTGGCGCTTGGATGGGCTATGGGTTCCACGAAGACGGGTTGCGATCCGGGCTTCAGGCGGGGCTTGGGCTTGGCGGGCAAGTGCCGTGGCGCGTCGCCGACCGGATCGACCCCGGCGCGGCGCTGCTCGGCGAAGCGGCGGAATAGCGATGGCGCGATGCTAGAGACCTGTTTTTATCGCGGCACAGTCGCCCATACGCGATTGGTGCCCTTCCGGCATCATTTCGCCTATCGGGTGTTTTCAGCGCTTTTTGATCTCGATACGCTTCCCCAACAAAGCCGTAAGACTAAGCTTTTCTCCCATAACCGCTGGAATATTCTGAGTTTCTTCGACCGCGATCACGGCGCGCGCGACGGCAGTTCCCCCCGCGCCTGGATCGACGGTATCTTGCGCACGAACGGCTATGCGCCAGAGGGCTGGAAAGTCTGGTTGCATTGTTTTCCGCGCCTGTTCGGCTATGTGTTCAATCCCCTCTCGATCTATTTCTGCTGCGATGCCGCCGGCGTTTTGCGCGTTATTCTCTATGACGTGCGCAATACTTTTGGCGATAAGCACGGCTATTTAATCCCGGTCGAAACACCGGCGGGGCCGATCCAGCAAACCTGCGCCAAGGGCTTCCATGTTTCGCCGTTTTTCCCGGTCGAGGGCCGCTATCGCTTCGATCTTATGCCGCCCGGCGACCGCCTCACTGCGCGCATCGGCCTGGAGGTCGAGGGAAAACCGCAGTTTTTTCGCCACACAAACCGGCGCGCGCCGCCCGTTTACCGACCGGGAGATCATCAAACTGGTGGCCCGCCATCCGCTGATGACACTGAAAGTAATCGGGGCTATTCATTGGGAAGCCCTGGCGATCTGGCGAAAAGGTGCCCGTTTTCATGGGCGTCCAAACCCGCCCGAAACCGAGGTAACGGCGATTGTCGCCATCGATCCGCTTTCGAAACAATTAGATCATCCACAGGCTTCAGCAGGGTGAGCGCATCATGAGTGACAGCCTATATCAAGGCTCCCCGCCCGAGGCTCCCGGCCTGCATTTAAGCCCACCCACGGCCCGGCTTCCTGCCCGGTTACGGCCGCTGATCCGAGCGAAGGACCGCTTCAAGACCGGCACCCTCACGGTCATGCTCGCCAATGGCAATCGAATGACGATTCGCGGCCATGAACCCGGCCCCACGGCGGAATTGCACCTGCATCACCATCGCTTCTTCCGGCGCGTGCTGATGGGCGGGCATCTGGCCTTTGCCGAAGCCTATATCGACGGCGACTGGGACTCACCCGATCTGGCGGCGCTCATCGCCTATTTCGCGCATAATGAGGCCGCCCTTGCCATCGACGGGCATTGGTGGGCGCGCGCGCTGAGCCGCGTGATGCACCGCTTCCGCGCCAATAGCAAACGCGGCTCGCGCCGCAATATCGCCTTTCATTACGATCTTGGAAATAATTTTTATAAGGAATGGCTCGACCCTAGCATGACCTATTCCTCGGCGGTCTATGCCAGCGGGGATGAAACGTTGGAGCAGGCGCAGGCGGAAAAATACGCGCGCATGGCCGCAAAAATCGCGCTGAAACCCGGCGATCATGTGCTGGAAATCGGTTGCGGCTGGGGCGGGTTCGCCGAACTGGCCGCCCGGCGCGGGGCGTTCGTCACCGCCCTCACCCTCTCCAAAGAACAAAAAGCCTATGCCGAAGCGCGGTTTGCTGCGGCGGGACTCGCGGATCATGTCGAGGTTCGGCTTCAAGATTACCGCGACGTTACGGGCCAGTTCGACGGTGTCGTTAGCATCGAGATGATCGAAGCGGTCGGCGAAGCCTATTGGCCGGTCTATTTCGAAACGATCCAGCGGGTCTTGAAGCCGGGCGGGCGCGCCGCCATCCAGGCCATCACGATTGAGGCGGCGCGCTTCGAACCCTACCGCCGCTCGCCGGATTTCATCCAGCGCTATATTTTTCCCGGCGGCATGCTGCCGACCATCGAGCGCTTGCAGCAGGAAACCGCGCGCGCGGGCCTTACCTGGGAAGCGCTCGAAGCCTATGGCCGCGACTATGCCCGCACGCTGCGCCTGTGGCGGGAGAAATTCGATGCCACCTGGGACCGCATTGCCCCCTTAGGCTTCGATGAGCGCTTCCGCCGCACTTGGCGCTATTATCTGGCCTATTGCGAAGGTGGTTTCGATGCCGGATCGATTGACGTGGTCCAAATCGGCCTACAGCGGGTTTAAGATCAACGACAGGCCGAGGCTGGCCATCACTAGCGCGATGATCCCGTCCAGCACGCGCCAGGTGCCCGGCCGGGCGAAGAGCGGGGCGAGCCAGCGCGCGCCCAGCGCCAGCCCGTGAAACCAGAGAAACGACGCGAGAATCGCCCCACCGATGAACCACCAGCGCGTTTCCCACGGGTAGCGCCCGGCGAGGCTGCCGAGCAAAACCACCGTGTCGAGATAAACGTGAGGGTTCAATAAACTGACCGCCAGCGTCGTCGTCAGCGCGGCGCCGAGCGTGGGCACGATGGCGCTTTCGGTCGTGAGCCCGGTGGGGTTCATCGCCCGTTTCAACGCCAAACCGGCATAGGCGAGCAGAAATGCCGCGCCCGCCCACCGCACGACTGACAGCAGGCCCGGTGTTTGTTGCACAAGCGTTCCAAGGCCGAGACTGCCTGCGAGAATCAGCAACGCATCGATGGCAAAGCATAGGAAGGCGATGGGGAGTGGATGCTGGCGGCGCAATCCCTGGCGCAGCACAAAGGCGTTCTGCGCGCCAATGGCGATGATGAGGGAGCCACCGAGGCCGAAGCCCGCGCCGACGATTTCCAGGGTTTCCATTGCCAAACCATCCCAAAACGGTCACTATAATGATACGTTTAATATAATGAGCCATTTCGGTCAATATACTATCCATGCTCGACCCCGACCGCCTCGCCGCCGCCCTTGCCGTCAACCTGCGCGACCATCGCACGCGCCAGGGGCTGAGTTTCGACCAATTGGCGAAACGCGCCGATGTGTCGAAAGGCATGCTGGTGCAAATCGAGAGCGGCAAGACCAACCCCTCCATCGCTACCCTCTGCCGGGTCGCCAATGCGCTGAACATTCCCGTGGCAAAACTGCTGGAGTTGGCCGAAACGCCGCCCGTGCGCATTGTGCGGAAAGCCGATGTGCCGCGCCTCTGGCACACGCCGGACGGCAGCGAAGCCCGGTTGCTGATGAGCACCGACGGCCAGGAATATACCGAACTCTGGGACTGGGCTCTGGCCCCCGGCGAGGCCTTCGACGGCGACGCGCATCCCGCTGGCGCGCGGGAAATCCTCTCGGTCCGGGCGGGCCGCTTGACCCTGACGGTGGGCGAGGAAACGCCGGAGATAGGTGCGGGCGATACGCTGCTGTTCCGCGCCGACCGCCCCCACCGCTACGCTAATCACGGAGCCGAGCCGGTTTTTTTTACAATGGTTGTGGTTGAACGCTCCAACGGCGGCCGCTAGGGCGTTACGCGGGTTCGGGCGCACAAAGCTCCACGATCACGCCGTTCAAATCGCGCACGAAGGCGACCATCCGCCATCGGCCTTGAGCGCCGGTTCATGCAGCGGCACCGCCCCGGCCAGCAAGGCGCGGATATAGGCGGGCAGCACCTCCGCCCGCGTCAAAACAAGCTCCATCCCCGGCGGCGGATGGTCGGGGCGCAGCGGCGTATAGGGGTGCCCTTGGGCGGCGGCGGCGGCTTCGGACAGGAACGCGATAACCACCTCCCCCGAGCGCACCGCCGCCCAACCGGCGGCGTGATCCTCGCCGTGCCGCTTGAAACCGAATGCCGTTTCGTAAAAATCGACCGCCGCGTCAACATCGGGAACATAAAACAGAAGATGAGCTGGCAGCATGGGCTGGCTTCCTTTGCGCGCCCCTTCATTTTTAGCATAATATTATTATATTTTGCACTTTTGCAATAAGGTTCGGTCGCACCCTATTTACAGGCAGCCTCAAAAGCCAAAATCTGATCGGCCAAGGCCCGATAATAGGCTGGGGTGAGATGCTGGGGAGCCTCGCCGTAAGCGTGATTGCGCTGGGTGAGGGCAGGAACGGCGGGCGTGACGCACGTCACCAGCGGGCAGGCCTGGGCGACAGCATGGATATGATCGTAAAACGCGGTGTAGCCCTCGATCTCGTGCGGCGGGACCGGCTGCCCATCGTCGCAAACCTCGGCCAAGCTGAAGGCGTGCACGAGAATTTGACAACGCGGAGTAAGGGCTTTCACCTTATAGACGAAGGCATAAAAAGCGTTTTCCCAGAGGGGGATATAGCCATCCCGATCCGGTGCCCCATTTTGCGGGCAGCGATGTTGGATATAGGTTTCGGCCACAACCGCCGGGTTTGATTGGGTGCTGAGGCAGAGTTGCTTTAAGGCGCTACGCCGGTCATGGCGCTCGACCAGCGGGTGACGGTCGCCGAGGAAATCCAGGTAGAGAAAATCGATAACGGGAAGGTAAAGCCCCCAGAAATCCTTGCGGAAATCCTGTTCGATCCAGCGGCGCTCATGCTCCGGCAAGCCGGGCGGCAACCAGGCGGGATCGGGCTCCTGCGGCTGCGAGATGAGGGAGATGATCGAGGTCCGCTCAAAGTCGAACCGCAACAACGGCAGATCGTCCCCCGCGTCGGGCAAGCCGTTATTGGTAAAGGCGAGGCGCGTCGCGCAGGTGCCGATGAGCGCGCGCGTTGGCATCCGCCCTAATACCGAATCTTATCGTCCTTCCGGTCCCACTCGTCGAAGGCGGCTTTGGCGCGCGCCGCGTCGAGTTGGGTGGTCGGAATCGAGCGGGCGTCGATGGGTTTCGGCAGTTCTTGGTAGAGAAACTCGTCGTCAAAGCCAATCGCCGCCGCGTCCTGGCGGGTATTGCCGTAATAGATTCGGTCGAGGCGCGCCCAATAGATCGCGGCAAGGCACATCGGGCAGGGCTCGCAGCTCGTATAGATCTCGCAGCCGCTGAGGTCGAACGTCCCGAGTTCCTGGCAGGCGCGGCGGATGGCCGTTACCTCGGCGTGGGCCGTGGGATCATTGCTGGAGGTGACTTGGTTCCACCCTTCAGCGAGGATCTTGCCGTCTTTCACGATCACCGCGCCAAACGGCCCGCCCGCGCCCTCGCGCATACGGCGCACCGACAGATCGATGGCGTGGCCCATGAAGTCGGCGGGCGTCATGCCGAAACGCCAACCCGCGCGGTGCGCACGCCCTCGGCCAAATCGCCCACCAGGGCCAGCGTTTGCGGCACGGTTTGCGCCGTGGCTTTGCCATCGACAAGACTATCGGCCAAACATTGCACAATGGACGAACCAACTACGGCGGCATCGGCGACGCGCGCCACGGCGGCGGCGGCGGCAGGCGTGCGGATACCGAAGCCCACCGCAATCGGCAGGTCTGTCGCCGCGCGCAGGCGGCTCACCGCGTCCGAAATCGCCTGATCGCTGGCCGAAGCCGCGCCGGTGATGCCATTGATCGAGACGTAATAGACGAAGCCGCGCGTATTACGCATTACGGTTTGCAGCCGGTAGGCGTCGGTCGTCGGCGTTACCAGCCGGATGAAATCGAGCCCCGCGCCTTGCGACGGCAGGCAGAGTTCCCCATCTTCTTCCGCCGGAAGATCGACGATGATGAGCCCATCGACCCCCGCCGCCTTCGCCCGCTCCAGAAACGCCGGAACGCCCATCGAATGAATCGGATTGTAATAACCCATCAGCACAATCGGCGTGATTTGATCGGTCTCCCGGAAAGCTTCGACCAGTTTTAGAGTTTTCGCCAGGGTCTGCCCGCCCGCGAGCGCGCGCAGATTAGCCGCCTGGATGGCGGGACCATCGGCCATCGGGTCGGTAAAGGCCATGCCAAGCTCGATGATATCCGCCCCCGCCCCCGGCAGGCCGCGCAGCAGGGCGAGGCTGGTCTCATAGTCGGGATCGCCGGAAGTGACGAAGGTGACGAGCGCCGCCCGGTCTTCGGACTTCAGGCGCTGAAAGGTCGCATCCAGGCGGCTCATTACAAACTCACTCCCAAGGCGCGGGCGACGGTGAAGATATCCTTATCGCCGCGACCACAGAGGTTCATCACAATGATCTTGTCGCGCGCCATCGTCGGGGCGATTTTGACCACTTCGGCCAGCGCATGCGCCGGTTCCAGCGCCGGGATAATGCCTTCGAGCTTCGAGAGCATTTGGAAGGCGTCCAGCGCTTCCGCATCCGTCACCGAATGATATTGGACGCGGCCAATATCGTGGAGATACGAATGCTCCGGCCCAATGCCGGGATAGTCGAGCCCCGCCGAAATCGAATGGGCATCGATGATCTGGCCGTCGTCGTCTTGCAGCAAATAGGTCCGGTTGCCGTGCAGCACGCCGGGACGCCCTCCCGTGAGCGAAGCGGCGTGACGGCCCGTATCGACCCCTTCGCCCGCGGCTTCTACGCCAATCATGGCAACATCGGTATCATCCAAGAACGGGTGGAACAGCCCAAGCGCGTTGGAGCCGCCACCAATCGCCGCCACCAGCAAATCGGGCAGACGGCCTTCCTTCGCCATAAGCTGTTCGCGGGTTTCGATCCCGATGACCGATTGGAAATCGCGCACCATCATCGGGTAAGGGTGCGGACCCGCCGCCGTACCGATGACGTAGAAGGTGTCGTCGACATTCGTTACCCAGTCGCGCAGGGCTTCGTTCATCGCGTCCTTCAGCGTGCGCGAGCCCGATTCGACCGCCCTGACTTCCGCGCCTAACAGACGCATGCGGAAGACGTTCGGCTGTTGGCGCTCGATATCGACCGCGCCCATATAGACCGTGCAGGGCAGGCCGAACAACGCCGACACCGCCGCCGTCGCAACCCCATGCTGGCCCGCGCCGGTTTCGGCAATGATGCGCGTGCGGCCCATGCGTTTCGCCAGCAGCACTTGGCCTAAGCAATTATTGATCTTATGCGCGCCGGTATGGTTCAACTCGTCGCGCTTGAAGTAAACCTTCGCGCCGCCGAGCTTTTCCGTCAGCCGTTCGGCGAAATAGAGCGGGCTCGGGCGGCCCACATAATCGGCGAGGTAATAGTCCATCTGCCGTTTGAACTCGGGGTCGGCCTTGGCGGTCGCATAGGCTTTTTCGACCTCCAAGATCAGCGGCATCAGAGTTTCGGCCACATAGCGCCCGCCGAAAATGCCGAAATGGCCGTCGGCATCGGGGCCGGTACGGTAGGAATTGGGCAGCGGGCGCGTCATTACGGCGGAAACTCCGGATCACAAAAAAGAGAGGCGACTGATTACAACTCGATCTGAGTGCCGAGTTCAACCACGCGATTCGCCGGGATTTTGAAGAAGTCGGTCGCGCTCACGGCATTTTTCGCCATGCTGATGAACAGCCGCTCGCGCCAGCGCGCCATACCGGGGCGAATGGTGGAAATCAGCGTTTCGCGCGACAGGAAGAAACTGGTGTCCATCATGCTGATCGGCAAGCCCAACTCTTTGCAGCGCTGGAGCACGGC
>NZ_LAJY01000134.1 GCF_000963705.1 Elstera litoralis
AATAAACATGAAATAAGTATAATTACTTGATCTTGGACAAATAAAAATGAAAAATCCGCTCTCATAGAAACATGCAGCACGCCCAAAAAACTGTCAGAAGCAGGTGAGATTATAAAGAGTCATTTTAATCCCACCTGATCCAGTAAAGATTAGAATCCTAACGCGGCGCCCAATCCTTCGTAACATAGACATCGATAATCTTATCGATGCTGCCGTCGCTGCGCATCGCCGCCAGCGCGGTTTTCAGTTTGGCTTGGGTATCGGTGGAGGCTTTGTCGCGGGCGGCGAAAAGGGCTAGCGGGGTTTCGATTAGCTTTAGGCTATCGCCCAACACGTCCGAAAGCTCGAACACTTTGGCCGAAAAGCGCAGGCCCGGCGCGCTGCCGATCCCGGCATCGATGCGGCCCGCCTGCATTTTCTTGAGAAGCTGTTCGAAGTTCGGCTCTTCCGATTTCTTCAGGCTCGCGTCCTTATCATACTCACTGCCGAAGTTGGTGCCCTTCACGAAGGCGGTATTGAGCGGCTTCAGGTCGTCGTAAGTTTTCAGCGTCACGCCTTTCCGCGCCAGGGCCACGATGGGGATGTTGAACACATCGCCCAATTGGTCGGCGTCCATCTTGGTGAGCGCGCCGATCATGGCAAACTCGGCCTGCTTGGTATTGATGCTTTCGATCATCCGCGCCACCGGCACGTCGCGCGCCACAAGGTCCACGCCCGCGCGCTTGCCTAGTTCCTGCACCACCGACACCAGCACGCCCACGGTTTTATCGCTCTGCTGAAAGGCCCAGGGGGCATTGTTCGGCACTAAAACGGTTTCGGCTTGGCTTGGTAGCGCGAGAGCGAGGAGGGCGCTTAAGCCTGCCCCGAGAAGGAGTTTTATACGCATTGCTATCCCTTGTAAAAAATGGCGCGCAGTGCCCTCCCCGACCGTCGGGGAAATAGCAGAGCAGTTTAGGGTTAGAACTTGCTAAAATTCTGCTAAGATTTGTCTAGACAGGGATGCTTTCCGTCCCAAAGCCCCCTACCCCTCCGCCCGCACCGTCTGAATCACCACGCCGTACCAGCCCTGCCCCGGATAGGTTTCGTAGCCCGGCGTTAGCGCATAGCCTGTTACCGTGTGGTCGTTCTGATAATAGCCAACGGTCTTGCCGGTTTCGGGCAAATGCACCTGTTCGTGCAGCACGCCTTGATCGTCCGACGCGGCGATAATGCGGTGGTTTTCGTCGACGATCAGGCAGCGCGTCATCGCCCAATCATCCTCGTCCAACCGAATGCCTTTCACCACGGCGCTGGCCTGGGGTTGCCAGTCGAAGAAAATGCCTAAAACGCCGATGGCCTCGCCGTGGGCCTTGCCCTTCTCCCGCACCGCCGTCGCAAAAATCGAAACCTGATGGTTGCCAAGCTGCGGCACCGTTTCGATATCGCAGGCGATATAATCCTCGCCGCTGCGGGTGCCGAGGCCGCGCTTGAACCAATCGGTTCTCGACACATCCGCGCCGACCCCATTGGGGAAGCGGTTGCCGCGCCCGGTGGCGATCACGCGCCCGTCGAGCCCGACCACCCAGAGGTCGAGATAGACCGTGTAGCTGTTGAGGATGACCGCCAAGCGTTCCGCCGCCTGGGCCGCCATCTCCGCGCCATCGGGCAGATTGCGGTGCGTGAGCGCGTCGAGCACCGCCTGATCGGTCGCCCACCAGCGCACATCGCAGGAGCGCTCGTAGAGGTTGCGGTCGATGAGTTCAATGACATTGGCCGCAAGGTCCGCAAGGCGCTGGCCGCGCACCTGCCGCACCAGCTTTTCCCCCAGGGCCGACAGCTCGCCAATCGCGCCCGACAGTTCGGTGGTGAGGTCTTCGGCGATATGGGTGATCCGGTCGGAAATCGCCTTCACCTCGCCCGCAACCACGCCAAAGCCCTTGCCCGCCTCGCCGGCGCGCGCCGATTCGATGATGGCATTCAACGCTAAAATCCGCGTCTCGCGCGTAATCTGCTTGATCTGCGTAATTTTATGGTCGGCAATCGTACCGACTTTGCGGGACAGGGAGATGATGCGTTCAGGCTGTGTCACGGGGAAGCCTTGCACTGTTGGAATAGCCGTTCTGCGATACGCGAAGGGCTCTTGAGCAAAACAGGCTTAGCAAAGCGCATACCAAAAGGATTTGTTAATATTTTATGTCTAGTTGCGCGCAATCGCGGGCAGTCTGCTTAAGTATTAGCCTTAATGTGATGAGATTTTACGACTTGCCTAAAAACCGCGCAACAGCCGGTCGATATATTCCCGCTCCAGCGTTGGCCGGGTCGGGTCGGCGGCCCGGCGGCGCAGATCGTCGAAGATCGTGCGGGCGCGCTCCACGGCGCTATCCTCGGGGATTCGCACGCGGTCGTCGTTGCCGAGGCCGTTACCCGGTTGCTGATCGCCCCGGTCGCGGCCCAGGGGATCGCGGTTCTGGCCGGTGGTGGTTTGCTGGCCGGGGCGTTGCCCGGCACGTTGACGCCCTTGACCCTGCCCCTGACCTTCGCCCGCCTGCTGGCGTTGCTGATCGGCAAGGCCGCGCATCGCGTCGCGCAGTTGATCGAGCGCCTGTTGCTGCGCCCCCGCCGCCCCGCCCTGCTGGCCCTGTTGGAGCCGGGAGAGCGCGTCGCGCATCGCCTGTTCGGCCCGTCCGAGCCCCTGGGGCATGCCGCCATTGGCCTCGCCCAATTGGCGCATGATCTCGCCCAGGCGGCGGCGCAAACTCTCCTGCTCGCCCGCCATATCGCCGTCGCCCGGCTGCGGCTCGCCCTGTTGGCCTTGCTGACCCGGCTGGCCCTTTTGGCCGCGCTGACGGTTCTGCTGAAGCCCGCGATCCATGAGGCTGCGCTGCTGACGGGCGAGGTCTTGCAGATTTTGCAGCGCCTGACTGGTCGGATCGCCGTCATCCTCGCCCATCTCGCTCTCGTCGCCCTCGGCCAACTCCGGTTCGGCATTGGCGAGCTGTTCCATCAGCTCGCGCAATTGATCGAGCAGCGCTTGCGCCTGTTCCTTCTGGCCTTGGCGGGCCAGCTCGCGCGCCTTATCCATCATCTGCTGAATATCGCGGCTGGTCACCGTGCGGGCATTGGGATCGCGCGGGCGGCGCGGTTTATCGGCGCGCTGGGAATTCTCGATGGCGCGGCGGGTGAGCGCCTGCATATAGCGGTCGAGCGCCTGTTGCATCGCATCCAGGCGCTGCTGCATTTCGGGATCGGTGAGATCCTGCTCCAGCCCGTCTTGCACGGCCTGCTGGGCCTCGCGCAAATCGCGCTCCAGCACACTCAGATCGCCCTCCTCCAGCCGCAGCGCGAGATCCCAGAGCGTGCGGACGACCGGCGCTTGATCCTCGCTCGGGTCAGCCAGAATCAGCCGGGCGCGCGCGCTCATCAGGCCGAGAAACACCAGCGTGTCGTGACTGAAGGCCTGCGGGCGGATCGCCAATTTCTCCAGCGCCCGCGCCACTTCCGGCGCGCTATCGGGCTCGTCAGTGAGAGCACGGCGCAAATCGATGATGGCTTTGGCGACGGGGTGGGTGAACTCTCGCGCCGGAAGAATCAACAGTTCCGGCTCCGAGCGGCCTTCCTGCCCGCGCCCGTCGCGCGCAATCAGCGTGATCGACACCGGCAGCCCTGCCCAGGGGTGATCGGTTAGATCGTGCAGCGGGGCACCGCTGGCGGCTTTGCGCGCCGGGGCGGCGAGAGTGAGGCTGAACGGCTCGCCCTTGCGCTCCGACAGGCGAATTTCGGCGCGAACGCTTTCGATGCCGTAATCATCCTCGCCCCCCCAGGGCAGGCGCAGCGACTGGCGCGGCGTTGGGCCGGGACGCTCGCGGAAGGCGATTTTCGGGACCGCATCGGGCAGCACCCGGATCGGCCAAGCGCGGTTCAGCAGCGTTAGCGCCCCTTCCTGCGCCTCGGGCGGCACCGGCAGCGTCGCGTCTCCATGCCAAACGCCGTCGCTCTGACGGGTCAGTTTCGTTGCTGCGATGCCGGGGGCGGAAAAATCGGGGGGCGCTTTTGTCTCATAGCCCGAAAGCTGAACGGAAAGCTGCGTGCCGCCGGGCAGCGCAACCGCCTCGCCCTCGGGCAAACGCGACAGGGCGAGCGGCGGCAGATTGGTATAGGCGGGCGGCGTCGCCCAAACATCCATCGAGGGTGGGACGGTCGAAGCGGTCTCGAAGCGTGGCAGAAAGGCGGCGCGCAGCCGCTCGGCCCGGTCCGGCCCCGCCGCGAAAAACCCAACGATCACGGCGGACACCACTAGCGCCCGCAGCCCAAACGGATCGACCTCATAGGCCCCGCGCGCCGGAAGGCCCGTGCGCAACTGCGTGAGGGATGCCAGCACGCGGGCGCGATGCACCTGCCAGAGCGAGAAGGTAACGGCATCGCCGCCCGCCGGTTCGTCCTGCAACGTGGTCAGCGGACGATGGGCAAGGCCGGAGGCGGTTTCAATCCGCCGATCCACCGTTGCGCTATCGGGCCAGCGCCAATGCCGCAGCCGGGTCCAAGCGAGGCCAAGCCCCACCGCCGCAAACAAAATCAAAGCGGCAAGATGCGCCCAACCGGGCAGCACCGACAAAAGCCCCGTCCAAGCGAGCGCGACAAATAGCAGTGCGAGCCCCAGCAGCGGCAGCAGGGCCGTCCACCCGGCTTCCCACGCGAGCACAAGATGTGCCCGCCCCCGTGCCCAACGCAAGGAAGCGGGCGTTTCCATCGTCAAACGCCGGAAGTTACGAAAGCCGGGGCCGGGCTTTCGTCGGAAAAGAGATCGTCTAAGGAACGGCGGGGTTTAATCACGGCGAACTGATCCCCTTCCACCAAAATTTCGGCAGGCAGCGCGCGCGTATTGTAGCTCGATGCCATCGCGGCGCTATAGGCCCCTGCCGATAAGATAGCGAGTAAATCGCCGTCCACCAAGGGGGGCATGGGCCGATCTTTGGCAAAAATGCAGGAACTTTCGCAAATCGGTCCGACGATATCGACCGGCGCGGGCGTTTCTGCCGTTTCCCGCACCGAAATAATCTCGTGCCACGCCTCGTACATGGCCGGGCGGATGAGGTCGTTCATCCCGGCATCGAGAATATAGAAGCGCCGGTCGGAGCCCTGCTTCACATATTCGATGCGGCTCAGCAGCACCCCGGCATTGCCAACCAGATAGCGCCCCGGCTCGAACATCAGCGTGCCGGGGAAACCCGCCGTGACGCGCTTCACCATTTCGGCATAAGCGCCAATATCGATGGGGGCTTCGCCGTGGTAGGGAATGCCAACGCCGCCGCCGCAGTCGATCCGTGTGATCGGATGGCCGTCCGCAATCAATTCTTGCGCCAGCGCCACCAGCCGGGTCAGCGCCGCTTCGAAGGGCGCCACCGTAGTAATCTGGCTGCCGATATGCATGGCCACCGCTGCCGCGCGAATGCCGGGAAGCGTGGCGGCATGGGCGTAGACCGATTTCGCTTGATCGAGATCGATGCCGAACTTATTGCCCTTCTTGCCGGTGGTGATCTTGGCGTGGGTGCCCGCGTCCACATCCGGGTTGATGCGAATGGCCACATCCGCCACCAGCCCGCGCGCGGCGGCAATCGCCGAAATCCGCTCCAACTCCGGCAGGCTTTCGACGTTGAACTGAAGAATGCCGATGGTCAGCGCTTCTTCGATCTCCGTCGCGCTTTTGGCAACCCCGGCGAAAACGATCTTCTGCGGGCTCACCCCTGCGGCCACCGCGCGCTTCACTTCGCCGATGGAAACGGCATCCGCCCCCGCGCCTTCCCGCGCGAGCAGACCCAGCACCGCCAGATTGGAATTGGCCTTCACTGCATAACAAATCAGCGCATCGCGATCGGCAAAAGCTTCGGCGAAATCGCGATAGGTCGCGCGGATCGTATCGCCCGAATAAACATAAGTCGGCGTGCCGACCGCTTCAGCAATCGCCGTCAGCGAAACCTGTTCGGCGTGAAGCGAACCGGCGATATAGGAAAAACCGCTCATTGCGTCGGGTACTTTCTAGGATAGGTCGAGTCGGTGCCCGCCGGGGGCAGGGGTTCGGCGCGCTTGCCGCAGGCGCTCAGCGCCAGGGGAGCCAGAACGGCGAGCAGCAGGCCGAGTTTGAGGGCGCGGCTCATAGGAAGCGTGCCTTCGCCTGGGCCACCGCCGCCACCACCCGGTCCGGCGCGGTGCCGCCGAAGCTTTGGCGCGCGCCTGCCGAACCTTCGACGGTCAAAACGCTATGAACATCCTGGCGAATTTCCGGGTGGAGGGTTTGGAAGTCTGAAAGCTCTAACTCATCCAGCCGCACGCCGCGCGCTTCCGCCAGCGCCACCGCCCGGCCCGTAATGTGATGGGCTTCGCGGAACGGCACGCCCAATTGCATCACCAGATAATCGGCAAGATCGGTCGCGGTGAGGAAACCGCCGAGCGTCGCCTGTTGCATTGCCGCATTCTGCACCTGCATATCGCCGATCATGCCGGTCATCGCCGCCAGCGAGAGCGACAGGGTTTCGACCGCCTCGAACACCGGCTCCTTATCGTCCTGCATGTCTTTCGAATAGGCGAGCGGCAGGCCCTTCATCACCATCATCAGCGCGGTGAAATTGCCCAAGGTGCGCCCGACTTTCGCCCGCACCAGTTCGGCGGCGTCCGGGTTGCGCTTTTGCGGCATGATCGACGAGCCGGTCGAAAACGCGTCCGACAGGCGGATAAAGCGGAACCGGTCAGAGCACCAGAGCACGATTTCTTCCGCAAGGCGCGACAGATGCATGCCGAGGATGGACGCGCCCGCCAGAAACTCCAGCGCGAAATCGCGGTCCGAGACGGCATCGAGCGAGTTCGCGGTGGGCCGGTCGAAGCCGAGAAGCTGGGAGGTCAAGTCCCGGTCAATCGGGTAGGGCGTGCCCGCCAGTGCCGCCGAGCCGAGTGGATTTTCGTTGAGGCGCTTGCGGGCATCGACAAACCGCCCGCGATCCCGCCCCAGCATTTCCACATAGGCGAGCAGATGATGCCCGAGCGTCACCGGCTGCGCCGCTTGCAAATGCGTCATGCCGGGCAGGATCGTGCCGGAATGCTCTTCCGCCCGCGCAATCAGCGCCGCTTGCAGGGCTTTGAGGTCGATATCCAACTGGTCGATGGCATCGCGCAGCCACAGGCGGAAATCGGTCGCCACCTGATCGTTACGCGAGCGCGCCGTGTGCAACCGCCCGGCCGAGGGGCCGATGAGTTCCGCCAGCCGCGCTTCGACATTCATATGAATATCTTCCCGGTCGACGCGGAACTCGAACTGCCCGGCTTCGATTTCGGCCAGAACCCGGTCGAGCCCCGCCTGAATCGCCGCGCCATCGGCAGCTGGAATGATCCCCTGCTTCACCAACATCGCACAATGGGCCTTGGAACCGGCGATATCTTGCCGATATAGGATTTTGTCGAAGCCGATGGAGGCGTTGATCCGCTCCATGATCGCGGCGGGACCAGCGGCGAAGCGGCCCCCCCACAGTTTGTTGGTGGCGGGTGAGGAAGAGGAAGAATCGGCCATGCCTAAAGTACCATCCAGTCCTGAAATCGATCCGCCTGCACAGGTCACGCGGCGGGGCGTGCTGCGGGCAACGGTTGGGTCCGCCATTTTCACCATGTGCGCCCCACTTGCAACAGCGCAGGCAGCCGAAGCGCTGCCGCTCAGCGGCCCAATGGTAAAATTCAAACTCTCCGCGCCCGAGGCGGCCAGCCGTTCGCCGGTGCCGGATGTGGTCAGCCTCGATGAAGCGGGGGCCGAACGCCGCTTGTCCGAGCATCTTGCAAGCTCGTGCTCCTGAATTTCTGGGCCACCTGGTGCATTCCCTGCGTCAAGGAAATGCCCGCCCTGCTGAAACTCTCCCAGCGCTGGCAGGCCGAAGGGCGCGCCGCCGCTGTGCTGCCGATCAGTCTCGACCGGGCAGGACTTGCCAAAGTGCAGGAATTTTATGCCCAGCACGGGCTTTCCTCCCTGCCGCTTCGGAACGACAAAGGCGGGGCTGCGGGCCGCGCATTTGCCTTACGCGGGTTGCCGACCAGCATTCTGATCGACGCCAAAGGTCGGGAAATCGGGCGTTTCGAAGGGGATGCGCCGTGGGACGGGCCGGAGGCAGCGGCGCTATTCAAAGCCCTGTTCAGCGAAACTTAACTGGCATCCTTTTTGCTGCCCCGCTAGCATCGCGGCGCAATGCGCGCAAAAGACTAGGAGTTGTGGGAATGAGCATTCGTAAGCTGACGGAAACGGTCCAAAGCCTGTTTTCCTCCAAGACCGACGCCAATGCGCAGGCCAGTAGCAGCCTTATCCCGCAGTCGAGCAGCGCCCTTGTCGATAGCAATGTCACCAGCACGCCGACCGGCAAAAGCTTCCGCGATTACGTGAAATCGACGACCGAGCAGACCGGCAATCAGAAGCTTGGCGATATCGCCATGACCGAATCCTACGGTAGCGCCTTTGCCGCGCAAATTATCGCCGCGCGCACTCAGGACGTGACCCAGATCCAGACCGAAGTCGATAAACGCCAAGCCGCCTTCGACCGCGACCTGAAGCAGGTGATGACCGATAACGGCCTCGATGCAACGACGATCCCAACCCTCGACGTGAACGCACGCGGGCGGATTACCGTCAGCAATTATAAAGAGGCTAATGCGCTCGAAACCGTGCTGAACAGCACCCCCGGCGTGTCTGAAGCGCTGGACGAACTCAGCACGGCGAAAATCGCGCTCGCCCAGTTGAAGGCCCAGGCCGCCGGGCTTGCCAGCAATGGCCCCGGCTTCTCGGTGAGCTTCGACGGCGCGCGTGCCCAGCTTGCCGCCGAAAAATCGATCACGGCACTCGGCACCAATCAATCCGTCGCCCCGACGCAAAAGACCGAAGCTTAACTTTCCTCCGCGACAGGTCGCCCCCTGGACAAGTGCCAGGGGCGGGACCAGTATCCCTGGCATGGCAAAGACATCCTCGCCCGCCGGGGCGGCTGACCGGCACGATATTCTGATTTTGGGGGGCGGCCTCGTCGGCGCGTCCCTCGCCATCGCCCTCGGGCAAGCGGGCTTACGCGTCGCCCTGATCGACCGCGATACCCCCGCCGACCAAGTGCAGGATCGTTTCGACGGGCGCGGCTCCGCCGTGTCGCTCGCCTCCAAACGCGTGCTCGTCGGCCTTGGCGTCTGGGATGCGATTGCCGAAAAAGGCCCGATCCTCGATATCCGCGTGTCGGACGGCCCCTCGCGCCTGCATCTGCATTACGATCACCGCACGGTCGGCGACGAGCCGATGGGCTGGATTATCGAAAACCGCTTTCTGCGCCGCGCGCTGCATAAGATCGTCGCGCAAACCCCAAATGTCGATTGGCTGGCCCCCGCCCGAACCACGGGCTTCGAGCGCGGCCCCGGCTGGGTCGGCCTCACGCTGGAGGATGGCCGCAGTCTTCGGGCACCGCTGCTGGTCGGCGCGGAGGGCCGCCATAGCCCGACGCGCGACTGGGCCGGGATTAGCGTCCGCCGGGTCGAGTATCACCAAACCGGCATCGTCTGCGCTGTGGAGCACGAAAAGCCGCACCAGGGCATCGCCCACGAACGCTTCCTGCCCATCGGCCCGCTGGCGCTGCTACCGCTGGAGCACCCCAACCGCTCCTCGGTGGTCTGGACCGAAGACCCGGCGAAAGTGCCAGGGTTCCTCGCACTCTCTGACGAGGATTTCGCTTACGAGATCGAACGCCGCTTCGGCCCCTGGCTCGGCAAGATGCGCATGGTGGGGCCGCGCTGGAATTATCCGCTGACCGCGCTGATGGCGAACCGTTTCTACGGCGACCGAATTGTGCTGGCGGGCGATTCCGCCCACGGCGTTCACCCGATTGCAGGTCAGGGCGTAAACCTCGGCTGGCGCGACGTGGCGGCCCTGGCCGAACTGCTGGTGGAGGCCGCCCGCACCGGCACCGACCTCGGCTCCCCCGCCCTGCTCGCCCGCTATGAAGCCTGGCGCAAGCCGATTGCGTTGGCATGCTGGCGGCGACCGACGTGCTGAACCGCCTCTTCGCGACCGATTTCCCGCCGGTCCGCCTCGCGCGCGATGTGGGGCTGGCCGTGGTTAATCGGATCGAGCCGCTGAAGCGCGTTCTGATTCGGCAGGCGATGGGGGTGCTGGGGAATCAGCCGAAGTTGGTGCGGGGCGAACGGGTTTAGCCCGCCCCGTCATCCCAAAGCCAGCAACCGCTTCACCGCCCACCCGGCCCCAAACAAGCCGAAGCCGAGCAGCAGGAACGACGCGCCCAACAAAAGATGCCCGTGAAATTTCGGGCGGATCAGGCGGCGGACGGCATAGGCAAACCCGCTGAGCGCCGTAAATACGAGAAACAGCCAAATCCCGCCCAGAAGCGCCAAACTTTCACCGGGCGTCGGCAGAACGTCCAAAAACTGCGGCAGGAACGACGAGAAAAATACCAAATATTTCGGGTTGGAAATCGCAATCGCAAACCCCTGCCCAATCCCCGCCTGAACCGGCAGCGCCCCCGCAAGATCGGCCCGCTGCGCCCGCATCCGCCGGATCATGCCGACGGCAAGCCAAACGAGATAGAGGCAGCCGACCAACTGAGCGCTCGCAAAAACCGCCGGGCTCAGGCTGAAAACCCCATTCACCAGCAGCGCTGTTGCTAAAATCAACACCAAGGACGCCACCGCCGTCCCCAGCACGACGCGGAACGCCCCGCGCATTCCCCCGGCGAGCCCCGCCCGCACGACCAGCAGATTGACCGGCCCCGGAGTGAGCAAAAGAACGGTCACGGACGCGGCATAAACGGCAATCTGAGTGAAATGAGCCAAGCCTACCCCCGCCGCCGCACGAGGATCACTCCCCCCGCCAGCAGCGCCCCGATACTATTCGCCGCAAAATCCTCCCACGAGCCATTGCGCTCGGGAACGAAACTTTGGGCGATTTCCACGAGGCCGCCGTAGGCAATCGCCAGCGCAATCGCCGCGATTCCAGCGTTGCGCGTGCGCGTTGACAGCGTCAGCAGCCCGGCGAGCAGCCCGTAGGCCCCGGCGTGCAGAAATTTGTCGAACCCATACTCGCCCGGCGGGGCCAGGGAGGGGGCAAGCGAGCCGTAGAGCATAAAGGCAGCAAGGCCGAGCGCGGCCAAGGCGAAGAGGCGCGGCGGGAGAGCGATCATGCAAAAACCTCTTCCGGCGTAAGCAGCGGACGGCAGGATGGGCTTGAGTGAGGGCGAAGACTTGCGCCAAAAAATCACTCATCGCCGCATCATGCACGAGATGATGGGTGAGGAGACCTGTCGGCTCTTCCGTCACCGTGCCAGCGCGGCGGGCATCGAGATGGCGGATGATTTCGGTGAGCGCGAAATCGGCCCCGCGAAACACACGGCCCCGCTTCCAGGCGATGGGGTCGCAGTGGCAATTGACCCAGCGCAACCCGGCAATCGTGGGGCGCGGGGCTTTCTCCGGGACGGGGTTGAAGGTGGAAAGCCCCCTCAGCCCCTGCCCCGGCAGGATCGACACCAGATCATCGCCGATGCGGTTCCACGGCGGCACGAACACCGGCAAGAAGGCGTCGCCGAACGCCGCTTCCAGTACTTCCCGGCCCTCGGACAGGTCGAACAGCCGGTCGCTCAGCGGGCGCGCGGATGGAAACTCCCCCGCCTTCGCCCCCTCCCCCGCGTGATTGAGATGGGCGAAGCCGTGCTGAAGCACCGTGCAATGAGCCCGCGCGACCAGCGGAATAATCTCGGGCTGAAGCCGCGCCGGGATCACCGCCAACCCCAGCTTCGGTCCGGTTTTGGCGAGCGCCAGCAGAGTTTCGAGCGCGGGCGTTGGTTCGGCGGCGTCATCGTCGCGCCACCAGAAGGTTGCAACGCGCCCCACCTCGCCCCAGCGGTCGAGTTCGCGCGAAAAATCGGCCCAGGCGCTCATCGGGCCGCCACCCGCGCGGTGAGAATTTCGGCGGATTTCGGCGCCCCATCCATCGCCAGATCGAGCGTGACCGGCGTGAGCGCCGCCGCACGGTCTACCGCCGCGCCCAGAATTTCCGGCGTCAGCCCCTCGGGGTCGACCGCAACCGCCCGCCCGGCTTCGGCGAATAGGGCGGCCCGCAGCGCCTGTTCGGTTTCATCGCCCTCAGCAAAGGGAATCAGCACCGAGCGCACCCCCGTTTGCAGAATATCGAGCGCGGTATTATAGCCCGCCATCGAAATCGAGAGATCCGCCCCGGCCAGCACCGCGCGAAAATCGGGCCGGAAGCGTTCCACGGCAACGCCCGGCGGGGCCGCCGCGCG
>NZ_LAJY01000135.1 GCF_000963705.1 Elstera litoralis
TTGAGTGGACGAGTGTTTCCAAGGCTTCCAGCGTTTCCAAAACCGTATCGGCTGGAAGACCACGCTTTGTGAGGAGCGCGGGTAAATAATGGTACGCATCAGCATACGCGACGTCGGGTGCAAAAAACTTAACTGTCGGGGCATTTTCCAGAATTAGTGCGCGCACTCGATTTCCCAGAACCGCCCTAATCAAAATATTAGCATCTAGAATAAGGGCTTTTCGACTCATTCCCCCAGAGCTTTCGGCTTTTTTGCCTGCCTACGCGCAGTCTTAAACTCAGTAACGATTGCTTCAATATCAACCGAGTGCGCAGCAAGTAGCTTATCCAAGGTCTCGCTGGCCTTTTTCAGCGCTGCAAGATCGGCCTCTCCTTGCCCGCGCGTTGGAATGAAATAACCCACGGTTTGCCCGTGCCGCGTTATGGCAACCGGCGTACTTGAGGCGATGTATTCGGCCAAATCGGCGCGGAACTCCCGCATCCCTACTTTCACCGTTTCCATAACAAGCCCCCCAGCAGAAATTGCGTATCCTTGCGTACGCAATTTGCACTTGCTGCCGCCATCCCGCAAGGAAAGAAAGAGACACGGGATCGCCAAGGGGCAAGCCCCTTGGCCGGAGGTGCAGGAGGCAGCGCCTCCTGCAATCGCGCTAGCGAACCCTAACGCCCCAGCACGCTTTCCAACCGCCGGGCAAAGGCGCGGGGGTCACGGACCGGGGAGCCTTCGAGGATATGGGCTTGGTCGAGCAGCAACCAGGCGGCATCGTCCAGCGGGGCATCCTTAGGGGTGGCAGTCAGTTTGGTGATGACCGGGTGCGTGGGGTTGATTTCCAGAACGCGCTTGGCGTCTTGCTCCAGGCGCTGATGGGCGCGTAGGAGTTTTTCCAGGTGCAGATCGACGTCACCCGCGTCGGCGACCAAGCAAACCGCGCTATCAGTAAGCCGTTGTGAAATCCGAACGTCTTTAACCGTATCGCCGTAGACCGATTTCAGCCGCTCGATCAGGGCGGCGAGGTCGGGTGTGGTTTCCGGCGCGGGGGCGGGTTTGTCGTCGCCCTCGGCGGTAATCTCGCCCAGGTCGGCCGCGCCGCGCGTGATCGATTGGAACGGCTTTTCCTCAAAGGTGCCGATCATCGGCAGCCAGAATTCATCGATGGGATCGGTGAGGTAGAGCACTTCGACGCCTTTCGCCCGGAAGCCTTCGAGATGCGGGCTGGCGGCAATCGTCTCGACGCTCTCGCCGGAGGCGGTATAGATCGCCTTTTGCCCCGGCTTCAGGCGGCCAACATACTCGGCAAGGCTCACCCAGCCACTTTCGGTGGAGGAGCGGAAGCGGGCGAGGCCCAAGAGGGCTTGGCGATTCTCGAAATCCTCATACAGCCCTTCCTTGAGGACGGGGCCGAAGGCTTCCCAGAAAGTTTCGTAAGCCGAACGGCCCTCTTCCACCTTGGCCTTTTTCTCCAACTCGGAGATAATTTTCTTCACGAGGCCGGAGCGGATTTTGCGGACCACTGGGTTGTTTTGCAGCATCTCGCGGCTAACGTTCAGCGGCAAATCGGCGGAATCGACGACGCCCTGAACGAAGCGCAGCCACGTCGGCATGAGGTCCTTGCACTCGTCGGTGATGAACACCCGGCGCACGTAGAGCTTCACCCGGCTTTGGCGGTCGGCGGTGAAAAGATCGGGCGGGCGTTTGCCGGGCAGATAGAGCAGCGCCGAATATTCCAGCGCGCCTTCGGCCTTAATATGCAAGGTCGCAAACGGATCGGTATTGTCGTAGGTCAGGCTTTCGTAGAAGGCTTTGGTTTGCTCTTCCGTCACCTCGTTTTTCGAGCGCGTCCAGAGGGCGGAGGCGGCGTTGATCGTCTCCTCGCCCTCGGCGGTCTTCAGCTTGATCGGCAGGGCGATATGATCGGAATAGCGGCGCACGATGGCCTTCAAGCGCCATTCGTCGAAAAACTCGGCCGCGTCTTCCTTCAAGAACAGGGTGATGCTGGTGCCGCGATCCGCTTGGTCCGCTTCCGCAACGGTAAAGCTGCCGCGCCCGTCCGACTCCCAGGAAAAGGCGCGCGCCGCCCCGACCTTGCGGCTCACCACGCGCACCCTATCGGCCACCATAAAGGCCGAATAGAAGCCGACGCCGAACTGACCGATCAGCGAGAAATCCTTCTTGCGTCGCCTTCCAGCTTTTCCAGAAACTTGCCCGTGCCCGAGCGCGCGATGGTGCCGAGGTTTTCCACCAGATCGGTGCGGTCCATGCCGATGCCGGTATCGATGATCGTCAGCGTCTTCGCCTCGGCATCGGGCACCAGGGTTACGGCATAGTCGAGTTGCGGGCCTGCCTTATCGGGTTCCGTGAGTGCCAAATAGCGGTGCTTGTCGCAGGCGTCGGCGGCGTTGGAGATCAGCTCGCGCAGAAACACTTCGCGTTCGCTATAGAGCGCGTGGGCGACAATATCGAGCAGGCGGCTGACTTCGGCCTGAAACGCGAGAGTTTCGCCCGCAGTTTCGGCGATAGTTTCAACAGTCATGGCACGGTCCTTTCTTCTTATGGCAACAGGGCGAGCCCGAGATAAGCGCCCGTCAAACGTGAATCAAGAGGGCTATTTCGCCGCATTGGCGGCATTGAGAATCGGCGCGATATCGATGCCATTGACCAGCACGCCGCCGGTATCGGTGACATCGATGCGGTAATCATATTGGCTGCGGCCATCCGCCGAGGTGCCCTTCTTGCCGACGCCCTTCATAAGCTGCAAGAACAGCACGGCCTGGGCGGCATTGCGGGTTTTCATCCCCTGAAGCTTGCCGAGCGAATCTTCGAGCCCGACTACGGAAATATTGGTGCCCCCCGGCGGGGCTTTCGCCGATTGGGCCGAAACCCCCGCCGACGCTAAAACCGCTGCAATCATTAGTCCGATCGCGCTCAACCGCATGTCCGCCTCCGCCACGTAAAAATTTCCTTCCCCTAGATAGGGTGCCGAGGCCGACTTGTCTTGCCTCAAACCGTGATTTCTGCGAAACGAAGAAAGAACATTCTAAGAGGAACCCGGAATTCTAAGGGGGTATGCACGGGTGCAAGGACTGACCGATAAAACCCTGAACCGCCTGCTGCGGCTGACCTTGGCGTTTCTCTGGATTTGGACCGGCATTGTCTCCTTAGGGCTTTTCCCGATTGCGGACAGTCTGGCCCTGGTCGCGCCGCTTGGGGTACCGGACGGGATGAGCCGCGCGCTTATTCTCGGCGGCGGCGGGCTGGATTTGCTCTTGGGGATTTTGCTGCTGGCGCGCTGGCGCGTGCCGTGGGTCGGCGCGGCGCAACTCGCGCTGATGGCGGCCTATACCGCACTGGTAACGCTGTTCATGCCCGAGCTGTGGTTGCATCCTTTGGGCGCGATTGCCAAAAACCTGCCGGTCGCGGCGGCAACCCTCGCGATGATGGCGCTGGAGGGCAAGCGTGGATAGCTATCTGCTCGTCAAACTAGTGCATGTCTTAAGCTCGACGCTCCTCTTCAGCACGGGGCTCGGCACCGCCTTTCACGGTTGGATGGCCGGGCGCAGCCGTAATCTTGCCGCCATGCGGGTCGTGAACCGCAATGTCGTGCTCGCCGATTGGCTTTTCACGACGCCTGCCGTGATCGTCCAGCCGGTGACGGGCGTTTGGCTCGCGCTCCAGGCGGGATTTCCGCTCACCGAAGGTTGGTTGGCGCTGGCAATCTTGCTTTATATTTTCGTTAGTGCGTGCTGGTTGCCGGTGGTCTGGCTGCAACTCCAGATGCAGCGGATGGTCGCCACCGCTGAGGACACCGGCCAGCCGCTGCCGGCGCGCTACGAAAAATTCGCGCGGCTTTGGTTTCGGCTCGGCTGGCCCGCTTTTATCGCCGTGATCGCGATTTTCTACCTGATGATCGTAAAGCCGGAGATCGGTTTTCTATAAAGAGAAAGGATACGTCCCATGAGCCAAATTCTCGCCCTGCGCCCCTTTGTTCCGGCACAAGATTTTGCGGTTTCCAAGCGCTTTTACGCGGCGATGGGCTTTACCCAAACCTATGGCGACGATGATATCGCCATGTTCAAGCAGGAAAG
>NZ_LAJY01000136.1 GCF_000963705.1 Elstera litoralis
GGGATTAAAATGACTCTTTATAATCTCACCTGCTTCTGACAGTTTTTTGGGCGTGCTGCATGTTTCTATGAGAGCGGATTTTTCATTTTTATTTGTCCAAGATCAAGTAATTATACTTATTTCATGTTTATTTAATAAATCCATCCATGTTCTTAGTTCATCCGCATCAAGCAAACCGCTACCATCCGCCTCGGAAAGACTAAGTTCTGTTACAAAGATAGCAAAACGGCGCTCCGAGGAGCGCCGTTTCTATAAGGCTTTAAGTGCGTTCAAGCGCCGCTGGGGCTGTTCCCTCGCATATGCTCGGGCGCGCAGTCGCGCTTGCCTCCGGTCTTGCGACCGTCGGACTACGCGTCTTCTTTTTGCTTCAACGCGCGCTTGCGATCGTTCGGATCGAGGTGGCGCTTGCGCAAGCGGATGGCTTTTGGCGTCACTTCCACCAACTCGTCGTTGGCAATGTAGCTGATGGCCTGCTCAAGGCTCATCAGGCGCGGCGGGGTGAGGCGGACGGCTTCGTCCTTACCTGACGCGCGGACGTTGGTGAGCTGCTTGCCGCGCAGAACGTTTACTTCCAGATCATTATCGCGGTTATGTTCGCCGACGATCATGCCTTCGTAGATATCGACGCCAGCTTCGATGAACATCGCGCCGCGATCTTCAAGATTCCACATCGCATAGGTGACGGCCGAGCCCTGGCCGTTGGAGATGAGCACGCCGTTGCGCCGTTCCGGGATCGAGCCCTTATGCGGCACATAGGAGTGGAATACCTTAGCCATAACGCCGGTGCCGCGCGTATCGGTGAGGAATTCGCCCTGATAGCCGATGAGGCCGCGCGAGGGAACGAGGAAGACCATGCGGGTCTTGCCGCCACCGCTGGGGCGCATTTCGGTCATTTCACCGCGACGGCTGCCGAGCTTTTCCACCACAACGCCGGCATATTCTTCATCGACATCGACGACGACTTCTTCTTGCGGCTCCATCCGTTCGCCGGTGGCTTCATCGGTTTTGAACAGCACGCGCGGGCGCGAGATGGACAGCTCGAAGCCTTCGCGGCGCATGGTTTCGATGAGCACGCCCAACTGAAGTTCACCGCGCCCGGCGACTTCGAACGAATCCTTGGTTTCCGATTCGGTGATGCGGATGGCGACATTGCCTTCGGCTTCCTGCATCAGACGGTCGCGGATCATGCGGCTCGTCACCTTATCGCCTTCGCGGCCCGCCAGCGGCGAATCGTTCACCGAGAAGCTCATAGCGAGCGTGGGCGGATCGATCGGCTGGGCTTCGATGGGCTCGACGCAGTCCGGCGCGCAGATGGTATCGGCCACCGTGGCGGTGGTGAGACCGGCGATGGAGATAATATCGCCCGCTTCCACTTCTTCAACCGGCACGCGCTCCAGGCCCCGGAAGGCCATCAGCTTCGACAGGCGGCCCTGTTCGATGGTTTCGCCCAGACGGTTCATCGCCTTGACGGGCATGTTCAGCTTGCCGGTGCCCGAGGTCACGCGGCCGGTGAGCACGCGGCCGAGGTACGGATCGGCGTGGATCAGGGTGGCCAGCATAGCGAAGGGGGCGTTCGGCTTCACGGTCGGGGCCGGGATGTGCTTCACGATCAGATCGAACAAAGGCTCCAGGTCTTTGCCCGGCGATTGTTCGAGATCGGTGACGGCCCAGCCATTGCGGCCCGAGGCGAAGAGGGTGGGGAAATCGAGTTGCTCGTCGGTCGCGTCCAGCGAGGCGAACAGGTCGAACACCATATCGTGCACTTCATGGGCGCGCGCGTCCGGGCGGTCGACCTTATTGATGATGACGATGGGGCGCAGGCCGAGGCGCAGCGCCTTGCCGGTCACGAACTTCGTCTGCGGCATCGGGCCTTCGGCGGCATCGACCAGCACGACCACGCCATCGACCATCGAGAGGATACGCTCCACTTCGCCGCCGAAATCGGCGTGGCCGGGGGTATCGACGATGTTCAGGCGCACGCCCTTCCATTCCACCGAGGTACATTTGGCGAGAATGGTAATCCCGCGCTCGCGTTCCAGATCATTGCTATCCATCGCGCGCTCGGCAACCTGCTGGTTGGCGCGGAAGGTGCCGGACTGGGCGAGAAGCTTATCGACGAGGGTGGTCTTCCCGTGATCGACGTGGGCGATGATAGCGAGGTTACGGCGTTCCATAGGGAAGGATCTCACGAGGTAGGAGTGGGGGCTTGGTCAAGGGTAAGGGCGGCGGCCAGGTGTGGCAGTTCCGCGATAGCAAGGGTTTTTAGGTTCGCTTCCGGGCGCGCGCCGATATGGGAGATCACCTCGGCGGCGCAGAGGCCGCCCAGCGTGGCGCAATCGGCGGCGGGCAAATCGCGCGCCAGACCCAGTAGGAAGCCCGCAGCATACAAATCGCCCGCGCCGGTTGTATCGACGACTTTTTCGACCCGGTGCGCCGGAACGGCTACGGTCGCATCGCCCATCAGCACCACCGAGCCTTTTTCGGAGCGGGTGCAGGCGGCGACGCTGACTTTGCCCTTCAGGGCGGCAACGGCATGGTCGAAGTCGCTTTCCAAGGTCAGCGCCAGCAGTTCGGATTCATTGGCGAAGAGAATATCGACGTGATTATCGATCAAATCGCGGAAGGCGGTACCGTGGCGGTGGACGCAGAAACTATCAGACAGCGTTAGCGCGACCTGGCGGCCATTGGCATGGGCATGGTCGGCGGCCTCGTAAAAGGCCCGCTGCGCCATCGGCGGATCGAACAGATAGCCTTCCATATAGGTAATCGCGGCCCCGGCAATCGCCTCGCGGTCGAGATCGTCCGGGCCGAGGGTAACGCAAGCGCCCAAGAACGTAACCATCGTGCGCTGGGCGTCGGGCGTCACCAGAATCATGCTGCGCGCCGTCGCCGGGCCTTCCTGGGCGGCAGGCGTGATGAAGCGCGCGCCAGTGGCGAGCATATCGTGCCGGAACACCGCGCCCAATTGGTCGGCCTTCACTTTGCCGATATAGGCGGCGCGCCCGCCTAAGGAGGCGACGCCGGCAATCGTATTGCCCGCCGAGCCGCCGGAGATTTCCACTGCGGGCGGCAGCAGCGCATAAATGCGCGCGGCTTGCCCAGCATCGACCAGCGTCATCGAGCCTTTGACGAGACCGGCGTGCTCCAGGAAGGCATCGTCCACCCGCGCCAAAACATCAACAATCGCATTGCCGATCCCGACGACTTCCAACGGCGCACCGCCCATCCCATTCCTCCGCCCAAACCCGCGCTAACCTTGCGAGCCGAGGGGCTCAAAATTCAGTCAGCATAAATCAAAAAGCCCGGCAGGGCCGGGTTGTTGCGGCGCGAGTATAGCGACGAAACTTGCCCTGGCAACCGCTTCTCGCGCAGGGCGGGCGCGCGTTGCCTCTTTTATCTTGGCCCCAGCATCGCCATTGTCTTAAGCCAATGGGAAACAGCCGGTTTTCGGCCCTTGTGCAGTGCGGGATTAGCGAACGTGATTTCAGCCCTTCTTCTGGCCTTTCGGCAACTGCCCGACCCGAGAATTCGGAACGTGCTCATTCAATCGGTATTGGCGGCGATTGCCGTGTTCGCCGTCTTGACGGTGGCGATTGTCATGGCGGTTGGGATGCTTGGGCTGACCGGCGTTGGGTGGGTCGATTGGCTCATGGGGGCTTTCTCTGGCATTCTCAGTGTCACCGGGGCCTGGCTTTTCTTCCCCGTCGTGGTGATCGCGCTGACCTCGCTGTTTGTCGACCGGGTGGCAGCGGCGGTGGAAGCGCGGCATTATCCCAGCTTGCCGCCCCCGCGCTTAATTCCTCTGGCAGAAGAAGTGCGCGGCGCTTTGGCCCTTTTGGGGAAGGGGCTGCTGCTTAATCTTGCCATTCTTCCGCTCTATCTTCTGAGCGGCCCGATTGCGCCATTTCTGTTTTACGCCGCCAACGGCTATCTGCTGGGGCGGGATTATTTCCAGTCCATCGCGCTGCGCCGCCTCCCGTTGGCGCAGGTGCAGGCCGTGGCAGGGCAGGAGCAAATGCGGATATGGGGAGCCGGGGTTGTCTTGGCGTTTTTGGGAACGGTGCCTTTTATCAATCTGTTGGTGCCAATTCTCGCAACCGCCTTTATGATCCATTTGTTCGAGCGTTTGCGGCAGCGTGGGGCCTTTTAACGGGCATGCGCTGCTTCATTGTGGGGGAAGGGACCGTCGGTCGTGATTTTTCGTCGTCCCAAAAAGGGCAGTTCATCGGGGGACGGGGTGTCGTCCGAAACAGAAGCCCTTGAAACGGCTGGGACTCTGCCGGAACCGGCGCTTAGCGAGGGCGCACCTGCGCCCGCTGCCGAGCCCGAGGCCGTGGAGCCGCTCACCCCAGCCCTTCCAGAGCCAGTGCGGAAACCCGCGACGCCCCTTTTTTCCCCCGAAATCCGAGGGTATGCSRAAAAATGCCAGACTATCCGAMCCCTTCCGCTGCGGCGGCACCGTTGGGGC
>NZ_LAJY01000137.1 GCF_000963705.1 Elstera litoralis
TCTCGCCGATGTCGCCAAGGCGCTGCTGCATCAGGTGCCGCACGTCGGCCTGACCATCGATCCCATCGAAGGGCGCGGCTTTGAGTATCACACCGGCGTCGGCTTCACTCTTTTCGCCCGCACGGTGCGCGGCGAATTGGGGCGTGGCGGGCGCTATCGGGCCGGGCCGGAGCAGAGCGAGGCTTCGACCGGCGTGACGCTGGAGATGGACGCGATCCTGCCCGCCGTGCCCGCACCGCCGCCGCGCAAGCGCCTCTTTTTGCCTGTTGGAACGCCAATCGACGTAGGCCCCCGCGCCCGCGCCGAGGGCTGGATCACGATTGCCGGGCTTGACCCGTTGGAAGCGGTTGACGAAACCGCAAAGCGCCTAAACTGCCACGCAATTTTCCGGGGCGGTCGTATTATCGAGCTTGAGGAACGCGCATGAGCCACGTTGTTGTAGTCGGCTCCCAGTGGGGAGACGAGGGGAAGGGCAAGATCGTCGATTGGCTGTCGGAACGCGCCGATGTGGTCGTGCGCTTCCAGGGCGGCCATAACGCCGGTCACACGCTGGTTATCGACGGGACCGTCTATAAGCTCTCGCTGTTGCCCTCGGGCGTCGTGCGCCAGGGCAAGCTGTCGGTGATCGGCAATGGCGTCGTCGTCGATCCCTGGGCCTTGCTCGCCGAAATCGAACGCATCGCCGCCCAAGGCGTGAAACTGACACCGGAAAACCTGCGCGTCGCCGATAATGCCGCCCTCATTCTGCCGCTGCACGGCGCGATTGACCGGGCGCGCGAAGAGGCGAGCGGCGCGTCGAAAATCGGCACCACTGGGCGCGGTATCGGCCCGGCCTATGAAGATAAGGTTGCCCGCCGGGCGATCCGCGTCTGCGATCTGGCCGATCCGGCGGAACTGGGTCAGAAGCTCGACCGGCTGCTGACCCATCATAACGCGCTGCTGCGCGGCCTGGGCGCGGCGGAGATGGACAAGGCCGAGCTGCTTCAGCAGTTGCTCGATCTCGCCCCGCGCCTACTGCCCTTCGCTGGGCCGGTCTGGCGCTTGCTGGACGCCGCCCATAAGGCCGACAAGCGCATTCTGTTCGAAGGCGCGCAAGGGGCGATGCTGGATGTCGATCACGGCACCTATCCCTTCGTCACCTCGTCCAATACGGTTGCCGGGCAGGCCGCCGCCGGATCGGGCCTCGGGCCGTCGGCGCTGTCCTATGTGCTGGGGATCACCAAAGCCTATACCACCCGCGTCGGCTCCGGCCCCTTCCCGACCGAGCTTACCGATGCCATCGGCGAGCGGATCGGCGCGACGGGTAAGGAATTCGGCGTCGTTACCGGGCGCAAGCGCCGCTGCGGTTGGTTCGATGCCGTCATGGTCCGGCAAGCCATCAAAGTGGGCGGCATCACCGGCATCGCCCTGACCAAGCTGGACGTGCTGGACGGGTTCGACGAACTCAAAATCTGCACCGGCTATCGGTTGGACGGCGAAGAACTGGACTATCTCCCGGCGCTGGCCAGCGCCCAGGCGCGGGTCGAGCGATCTATGAAACCCTCGAAGGTTGGGCCGAAAGCACGCAAGGGGCGCGCTCCTGGGCCGATCTGCCCGCGACGGCGATTAAATACATCCGCCGCCTCGAAGAACTGATCGAAGCGCCGGTCGCCTTGCTCTCCACTAGCCCGGAGCGCGATGATACGATTTTGGTCCGCGACCCGTTCCACCCGTAAAAGGGACGCTACGTGCCCTATACAAGCCCTTGTTTCGTGTCAGATTTTAAGTAATACAGTCTGACACGAAAAACTTGTTGGAACCTAAAGCGATTCCACACAGAATAGGGTCGCACGGGTCTACCCAGTTCCCGCGAAATGCGTTGGGGGAATCAGGATGGCCGTGATGGCAGAATGTGGCACGCGGACGGTGATCGCCGTCGGCCGCCTCTCAGAATGAGTGGCACACGATGGATTTGGCTGAGACGGAAACGCTTGATCTCGAAAACCCTATGGATGCGGCAGCCCCCGCGCCCGTAGAGGAGCGAGACGAGGATACGGAAGGACGCTCGGACGCGGTTGTCGAGCTGAAGCAACGCTTTCTGATCTATTCGGATCAGGCGCTGCCCCAGCTCGATTCAGGCGATTCCTTTGCGTTCCACGCCCAATTGAAGGCAGATACCGCCCGGCCTTTCTTCGCTCTCCTACCGCCCGCCGAAATGCCGGCGCGGACGGAGATGCTGGAGGCGATGCGGAACCTCAATGTGCCCGGCATGCTGAAACTTGCCGAATGGGGCAAGATCTATTGGCCGCCGGAAAAGCGCTACCGCTTCGTTATCGTTCTGGAGCGTCCGGGCGGGGTGCGGGTTTTCCCCGACATCACCGTGCCGCAAGCACCGCTGCAAGAAGAAGAGTTGATCTCGGGCTTCTTGACACCGCTGCTCCCGACGGTCCGCGAGTTTACCGGGCGCATGCTGTCGCACCGGGCCATCCGCCCCAATAATATCTTCTATGCCGATGCGGGCCGCCGCTCGATGGTTTTGGGTGAATGCGTTTCCTCGCCGCCCGCCTACGATCAACCGGCAGTTTTTCGAAACCATCGAAAGCGCGATGGCGCACCCGAGCGCGCGCGGCAATGGCAATAATACCGACGATCTTTACTCGTTGGGCATTACCATGCTGTTCCTGGTTCTGGGCCGTAACCCGGTTTCGGACCTCGATGATGATCGTATTCTCGCCAATAAGATCGAGTTCGGCACTTATGCCACGCTCGTCGGCCAAGCCCGGTTGCCGCTGGCGCTGATGGAGCCCCTGCGCGGGCTGCTCACCGACGATCCGCGTGAGCGCTGGACGCTGCAAGACCTCGATATGTGGCTGGCCGGGCGGCGGCAGTCGCCGAAACAGCCCAAGCTGCCGCAGCGCGCCTCACGCCCCTTCGTCTTCAACGAAGTTGAATATTTCAACACGCGCAGCCTCGCCAATGCTTTGGCGAAGGACTATATCAATGCCGTCACCGTCGTGCGCTCCAAGCAGCTCGACGCCTGGTTGCGCCGCAGCCTGAACGACGAGCCGCGCGCCGAAGCGATGCAGCAGGCGGTTTCCTCCACTGCCAATCACATTAGCGCTGGGCGCGGGTCGGAAGACCGGCTGGTGGCGCGCGCTTGTGTGCCGCTCGATCCGGCAGCCCCGATTCGCTATCGCGGGTTCGGCCTGAACGTCGATGGTATCGGCCCGGCGCTGGCCTCGGCGATGAGCCATCGCGAGCGGCGGCAGTTGATCGCCGAAGTCATTTCCTCGCGCCTGCCGATCCATTGGATTTCGGCGCAAGCCAAACCGCGCCCGGAAGACCTGCGCGCGGTGCAATTGCTCGACCGGCTTCCGGCGATGATCGATAATCCCGCCATCGGGTATGGCGTCGAGCGCTGCCTCTACGAACTCAATCCCGGCGAACATTGCCATAGCCCGATTTTCGAGCGGGAATATGTCGCCGATCTTTCGCACATCGTTCCGGCGCTGGAACGGATGGCGCGGCGCTCCAACCGGCCCGAATCGCCGCTCGATCGCCATATCGTCGCCTTCATCGCCGCCCGCGCGCGGCGGATGAATGAGGATGTGGTGAAATCGCTGCAAAATCCCGATACGGCCACGCGCGCGCTCGCAACCTTGCGCTTGCTCGCCTCCGTGCAGGATCAGACCAATAGCGGCCCGGCCCCAGCCTTGGCGCAGTGGATGGCGGGAATGCTCGGCGGGGTTGTCGGGTCTTTCCACCACCGCAAGCGCCGCGAAAAAATTGGCGAGCGGGTGCGGCGTGCGGCGATGGACGGGCAAATGTCCGAACTTCTGTCGGTCGTCGACGATGAAGCGGAACGCGCCTCCGATACGCGCGGCTTTAACGAAGCCGCCTCGGAATATCGCGCCATCGAATATCAGCTCAAGCAGTTCGAAACCGAAAAGCCGCGCCGGGACGATGAATCCCGCCACTTCGGGGAACAGTTGGCGGCGGCTATCGGTGGATTGCTGGTCAGTGTGGTGACGGCCGTCACCATTTTTGCGACGATGATGTAAAGGGGCTGTTCCGATGGCTGATATGCTGCGACGCCCAGGCCTGAACCGTGGGCAGAAGAAGAAAACCTCCTCCGTGGCACTCTTGGCCTGGATCATCGTGCCGGTGCTGATGGTTTTTGCCTGGAAGGTGGCCATTCTGGTAACGCTCGGCATGCTGCCGACCTTGGTTGCCCTGGTGATCGACCGCCGCCCGGAAAAATATGCGGCCTATTGCGTCGGCGGTTTCAACCTCTGCGGCCTGGTGCCGTGGGTGGTGAAGCTTTTCGTTGATGGTCAAACCGGCCTTGCGCTGCAACATATTATGACCAACCCCTTCTCGTGGCTGGTGATCTATGGGGCGGCGGCAATGGGCTGGTTGGTCTTCTCCTGGACGCCGGAGCTGGTACTGCGCATGACCGCCTTCCGCGACCGCCAGGAAATTTCCTCGCTGCAAAAGCGCCAGGAAACCTTAGTGGAAGAATGGGGGCCGGATATTATTCCGCCGCGTGCCGAAGAGTTCTAAACACTGATATGAAAAACCCCCGCCGAACCTATGTTCGGCGGGGGTTTTCCTTTTCAGCCGCTTTTCAGTGCGACGAGGAAAGATTGAGTAGCAGCTTTCCCGTTTCCAGGAGCCGGGCTTGAACCGACATCTTCCCCCGCATTGGGGGCTGCTGTCCCAGGAACTCAACCCGCATTCGCACCGAAGCGAAGGTGAGACGACGAAAGCCGATTGGGTAAGAGCTTCCCAGTTTCCCAGGACCGGATTTGAACCGGCACCCTTCCGCCCGTAAAGGCGGCTGCTCTACCAAGGAACCCAACCGATATTCGTCTCACCCAACCGCGGGCGACGAAGGCTGGATTGAGGAAATGTGGGTCTGGTCTTAGGGGTGGGATGGCAAATGCCCCCCGCCCCCGGCCAAACTGGTCACAATCCCAGTACCCCAATCCGCATTCGCCCGATGCTCTAGCGCGCCTTGGCAAACTCAAGACGCGCTAAACCGAAGTCTCCTTAATCAAACCCACCCAATCGCCCCCAGACTCCCGGGCGACAAAGCGGTGCATTGCCCCGAACATCCCATCGGTAAAACCGCCGAGGTTGAGAATATCGGCGCGTTCCGGCGCTTGGGACGTCCCCAGGGCCTGAAGATCGATGCAGATCAACCGGGCTTCCGGGTTGCGCGCCTTCACCTCCTCCCAGGCCGCCAACAGCGCGGTACGCTCCGGCTGCGGCGCATCCGCCCAAGATTGATTATCCGAGAGGATAATCACCAGATCCACCGCCGTCCGCAGTTCCACCAACGCCCGCAACGGCGCCGAAACCGCCGTGCCATTACCCTTCAGAGCCGCCAGCCGTGCGTGATTCGTCCCGAAATTCGCCTGCGGATCGAGCGTGATCGGCTGTACCCCCAAATCGAACGGCAGCACGCCAGCCTGCGGATTCTTGCGCAGAATCGCCACCGTCAGCAGCGCAGCCACATCGATGCAGAGGAGCTTCGAACTGGCCGACTGCCGGTCTCCGGTCACGGGCGTCTGCATCGAGGGTGAAATATCCGGGCAAATCACTACCCGCCCCGGCAGTGCCGGAACTTCGGCCAGCGATTCCTCCAAAACCCCCAAGAGGGCAGCCTTGATCAGTTTCGGCACACGGGATTTAAGCGAGGCCAGGGCGATGAGCGCCTGGTGCGGCATGAGCTTGGCTTTCCGCGCCGCTGCCAGATTGCCCAGACGCGCGGCAACCCGCTCGGTCACGCCTGGAACGGCAAAGGCTCCATGCGCCGTCAGCGCATTCAGGTTCACCCGCAGCCCGTGCCAGCCCATCCGCTCGCTAAGCTCGGCCCACTGCGCCCCGGTCAACGGACGATGGGTGAGCCATTCGAAGGGAACCGGCGGCAAAGGCTGCGTCGAGTCCCGCTTCCAGGCCTCAAAGGCGGCAACTTCGGGCGGAAGCGCGGCAAGATCATAAGGCTTGCCGATCAACCACCCGTAGAAGGCGCGCCGCGTCGCATCGGCGGGGCGCGGATGAACCAGCCGCACAATGTCGGCCAAGGACGGGTCTTTTCCCGTCGCCGCCTGAAGCAAAACCGGCATTGGGACTTCCTCCAGCCAGCGCTGCACTAGCCGCTTCGGGCGGGTGCCGAAGGATTTGCGGCCAACCCGGCCCGAACGCACAATCTGAACGAAGGTCCGCAGCATCCGCCCGCTATCGATAACGGCGCGAAACACCGGAACCGACAAATCCGGCGCGGCGCGGGTGAGATAGGCCGTTAACAGGGCCGGCATATCCTTCATCCGGGCCGTGTGGCGGGCGTAAATCGCCGTTTGCGCCACAAAGATCGGATCGACCTGCGCCGCCGCCGCCAGAACCGCCGTAAGTTGATCCTCCGCCTTGCCGTAAAAGCCATCATAGAGCGTGCCTGTGCAGGCCATCTGCGCCAGAAGATGCTCCGCCCCATAGGCATAGGCCAGCGCCCCTTCCTGGTTACGCGAATGCCCTGTCGGCACTGCCGGGGCAAAAAGCTGGGGATTGGCCATCGGAACCTCCTGTCTCACGAATGTGATGAGAACTGCAGGCGGCGTGCCAACCTCCGAACCTTCCCCCCATAATTCTATAAACCATTGTTTTATAGAGAACTATTTTATCGACGGGCGATGCAGGGTGATGACGGGTTTTGAAAATAACGATATAGATTTATCGTATTTTATAGTATGAGATAATCATGTCTCGCCCAACCTGCGTTATTGGCTTTCTGGGGTCCAATCTGGACGCGCGCGGCGGAACCCGCTGGTCCCGCTGGCGGCCCACCATCGGCCTCTGTCATCAGCCGATCTGCGGGTGGACCGGCTGGTTCTTCTGTATCGAACGCCCCATACCGCGCTAGCGAACCAGGTTGTTGCCGACCTTGCCGAGGTTTCACCGGAAACGCGCGTTGACCTGCGCTGCCTGGATTTCGACGACCCGTGGAGTTTTGAGGAGGTTTATGGGCGGCTGCTGGATTTCGCCCGCGCCTATCCTTTCCAGCCCGACCGGGAGGATTATTTAGTCCACATCACGACCGGAACCCATGTTGCGCAGATCTGCCTGTTCTTGCTAACCGAGGCGCGGTTTATGCCGGGGCGCTTGGCGCAGACCTTTCCCGATACCGATGGGCGCGGAGGCGGGCGCGGCAAGTGGGCGGCGATCGATCTTGATCTGTCGCGGTACGATAGCATCGCCCGCCGTTTTGCTGAGGCGGCGCAGGCCGATGCCTCCTTCCTGAAGTCCGGCATTGCCACGCGCAACCCCGCTTTCAATCGGCTGATTGCCGATATTGAAACCGTAGTGTTGGGCAGCCGCGCCCCGATCCTGCTGACAGGGCCGACCGGGGCGGGAAAAACCCAACTCGCGCGCCGCATTTATGCGCTCAAAAAGCTGAAACATCAGGTTTCCGGGGCTTTTGTTGAGGTCAATTGTGCCACCTTGCGCGGCGATGGGGCGATGTCCGCCCTCTTCGGGCATCGGCGCGGGGCTTTCACGGGGGCTATCCAGGACCGCCCCGGCCTGCTGCGCACCGCCGATAAGGGCCTGCTGTTTCTCGACGAGATCGGCGAACTTGGGCTGGACGAGCAGGCCATGATGCTGCGCGCGCTGGAGGAAAAGCGCTTTCTGCCCGTGGGGGCCGATCTCGAAGTCGGTTCGGAGTTTCAGTTGATCGCCGGGACCAACCGCGATTTGGGGACCGCCGTTGCCGCCGGGCGGTTCCGCGAGGATCTCTATGCCCGCCTCAATCTCTGGACCTTCCGTCTGCCCGGCCTTGCCGACCGGCGCGAGGATATCGAACCCAATTTGGCCTATGAGGTGGCGCGGTTCGCCGAGCGCGAGGGCCGCAGCCTGCGCTTTACCCGTGAGGCGGAAGCGCGCTACCTGCGCTTTGCCCTGTCGGATGGGGCGCGCTGGACCGGCAATTTTCGGGATCTTGCGGCAAGCCTCACGCGCATGGGAACCCTTGCCCCCGCCGGACGGATCGATCTTGAAACCGTGGAGGCCGAAATTCTACGGCTAACGGCCTTATGGCAGGGCAGCAGCGGGGGGGCTGCGGAGGATTCGTTAAGCACGCTCGGCTTTGGCCCCGATGCCTTGGATTTGTTCGACCGGGTTCAATTGGCCGAAGTCGTGCGCGTCTGCCGGGCCGCGCGCAGCGCGTCGGACGCGGGGCGCACCCTGTTTTCCGCCTCGCGCAGCCAGCGGCGCAGCACCAATGACGCCGACCGGCTACGCAAATATCTCGCGCGCTTCGGGCTCGATTGGGCAGGGATCACCAGCGGCGGGGCCGCACCACCAGGGCCTTGAAGGCTTCCATCAGCGGGATAATAGAAAAACCAATCGCGGCCATCAGCAACCAGTCGGCAAACGGCAGGGGCTGGAGCCCGAGAAGATCACGCGACCAGGGCACCAATCCCGCCCCGATCTGCAAAACCTGCGTGCCGAGAATGCCCAAAAGCAGCACAGGGTTACTGGCGAACGGGATCGCCAGAACCGAGCGGCGCTCCGAGCGGCTATTGAGGCAATGGGCGTTTTCGAAGCACAACATCAGCCACAGCAAGTTAGTTTGCGCCAGCGCCGGGCTGGCCCCCAAGCTCAGAAGAAGCTGATAGGTTGCAAACGCCACGCCGCCAATCCACAGTCCCGAGAGGCTGACCTGCGTAATCATCAGCGGATCGAACAAAGCCTCGCCGGGCGGGCGCGGGCGACGGTTTAGAATATCCGGCGCGCCTTTCTCGAACGCTAAAGCCACGTCTTGAATGCCGTTGCTCACCAGATTGAGCCACAGCAATTGCACCGCCGTCAGCGGTGGCGGCGTGTTAGTCGCGGTCGCCAGGACGAACAGCAGCACTTCGGCAACGCCGGTTGCAACGGAAAGTTGGATGATTTTGCGGACATTGTCATAGGCCACGCGGCCTTCGGCGATGCCGTTGAGGATGGTGGCGAAACGATCATCGACCAGCACCAGATCGGCCGCTTCCCGCGCCACATCGGTGCCATTGCGGCCCATAGCGATGCCGATATCGGCGGCGCGCAAGGCGGGCGCATCATTCACCCCGTCCCCCGTTACGGCGACCTGATGGCCCAAGCGGCGCAAAGCCTCGACGATTTCCAGCTTTTGCAGTGGCTCAATGCGGGCGAAGACTTTTGCCCGTGCAACGGTTGCATCGAATTCCGCCGTTTCCATCGCGGTCAAAGCGGACCCCGTCACAACCTCGCTGTCCGCCTCGGCGAGCCCCAGGCGGCGGGCAATGGCGAGCGCCGTCAGCGGGTGGTCGCCGGTAATCATCCGCACGTCGATTCCTCCAGTACGGGCGGTTGCAATCGCGCCCGCCGCATCGGGACGGGGCGGATCGATGAGCCCGATCAGGCCGACGAGACGATTTCCCTCAAGATGCGCGGCCCCCAACGGCCCGCTAGGCGCGCCCTCCCCTTCCGCAACGGCAATAACTTTATAGCCCTCAGCGGCTAACCGATTGGCTTCGCCAGACCAGTAAGCGGCATCGCTCTCGGGGCAGAAGCTTAGCAGGGTTTCGAGCGCACCCTTGACGATCACCTGCCCCGCTCCGGCCTTGTCGCGCAGCACTGCCGCAAATTTCCGTTCGGATTCATAGGGTAAGGTTGCAACCACCGCCGAGGCGCTAAAGCCATGATCGGGGCCGGAAGCATCGCCGGTCAGCGTTTCGGACCAGGCCAGCAACGCCACATCCACCGCATCGCCCACCGCCCCAACGCGGCGATTCGCGTCATCCGGGCCGAGCGACGCATCGGTACAATGGCGGGCGAGGGTCGCAAGATCCGTCTCCGAAACGCCCTCCGCCGTCACCACCTCGCCCACGCTCAACTCGTTCAGCGTCAGCGTGCCGGTTTTGTCGGAGGCGATCAGCGTGGCCGACCCCAGCCCCTCCACCGCCGGTAACGCCCGAACGATCACATTGCGCGCCGCCATTCGCCGCACGCTGAGGGAGAGGGCGACGGTAATCGCTACCGGCAAGCCTTCGGGAATGGCCGAAACCGCCAGCGCAATCGCCACCACCATCACCTCGATCAAAGGCGCGCCGCGCAGGGTTTCTACCAGCGCGATCAGCGCGATCACCCCCAAAATCGCAATCCCGAACACGCGGGTGAACTGGGCGAGGCGCGCGGTGAGCGGCGGTTGCGGGGCCGGGGCCAAGCGCAGGGAGGCTGAGATTTTACCGATTTCCGTGGCTTCTGCCGTCGCCACCACCAGCCCCAGCGCGCGGCCCGTTTGCACGAGGCTTCCGGCATACAGCAGACTGGCGCGGTCGCCCAAAGCCGCGTCGGGCGCATCGACGCCGGGGGCTTTGGCCGTGGCGACCGATTCGCCCGTGAGCAGGCTTTCATCGGCCTGCAAGCCGGTGGCGGTGAGCAGTTTCAGATCGGCGGGCACGCGCATCCCGGTTTCGAGCTTCACCCGGTCGCCGGGGACGAGATCGATCACGGGGAGCGTTTGCTCCCGCCCATCGCGGATCGCCACCGCCTGCCCGCCGACCATATGGCGCAAGGCATTCGTTTGCCGTTCGGCCCGCCATTCTTGGATCGAGCCGATAAGGGCATTCGTGACGAGCACAAATGCGATAAACCCGGCGTCGGTCACATCGTCCAGAAACACGGCAAGCGCCGCCGCCCCCGCCAGAAGCGCGATGAACGGGCTAACGAACTGGGCGAGGAACACGCGCCAGAACGGCTTTCCCGGCGGTTGCGGTAGTTGATTGGGGCCAACCGCGATCAAGCGTTGGGCGGCCTCATCCGAACTCAGCCCCTCCGCCGGGCTGACGAGCGCGCTTTGGCACGCCTCGGGGGTTTGGGAAAAAGCGGTGGGCAAAAAAGCGGGGGGCGTTTGGATCATCCCGCCAGTCTAACAGGAGTCCAAGACGCTATGATTGATCTTGCTCAAATTCCGCGAGATAGGTGCCGATCAATCGATCCAGCGTTGCAAAATCCGCCTCGGCGAGCCCCGCGACCAAGCGCGATTGGGTTGCCACATGGCTCGTTACCGCCGCCTCGATGAGATCAAAGCCAGTCGGCGTGAGGCTAACGATCACGCTGCGCCCGTCCTGCGGGTTGGCCGTGCGTGCCACCAGCCCCATTTTTTCAAGTTGATCGATTCGGCTGGTCAGCGTGCCGGAGGTAATCATCATCGTCGCCAGCAAATCGCCCGGCGAGAGCGCAAAGGGCTCCCCCGAACGGCGCAAGGTGGCGAGCACGTCGAAATTAGCCGCCGTCAGCCCGTGTTTTGCCAGATTGGCGTCAATCGCGCCGCGCAAATGGCCCATCAGCCGCGCCATACGACCAAAGAGCCCCATCGCGCTTACGTCCAAGTCGGGACGTTCGGCCCGCCATTGGGCCAGAATTTTATCGACATGATCCATCGGGGTAGTTGAGCGGTGATTTATCTTGATGTCAAGATATTTGAAACTATCTTGACATCAAGATAAAAGGAGCCCCCCACCATGCCCCGCAGCGCCGACTTGGCCCTGACTGCCCTCGCCCCGGCGATCTGGGGCAGCACCTATATTGTGACGACGCAACTGCTGCCGCCCGATCATCCGCTCTGGGTGGCCTTAGTGCGCGCGCTCCCGGCAGGGCTCCTGCTGCTGCTGATCGTGCGGCACCTGCCGCGCGGGATTTGGTGGGGCCGGGTGTTTATTCTCGGCGCACTGAATTTTTCGATCTTCTGGGCGCTGCTGTTCGTCAGCGCCTATCGGCTGCCGGGCGGTGTGGCGGCGACGGTAGGGGCGATCCAGCCGTTGATCGTGATTGGATTGGAGCGGCTGTTCTTCAAAGCGCCAGTGCGGGGACTGTCGATTCTTGTTGGGTTGATCGGGATTACGGGGGTTGCCCTGCTGGTCTTAACGCCGAACGCCGTGCTCGACCCGATTGGCGTCGCTGCCGGGCTGGGCGGCGCGCTGTCGATGGCGGCGGGAACCGTCTTCAGCCGCTATTGGCGACCGCCCGTCTCGGCCCTCACCTTCACCGCCTGGCAACTCACGGCGGGTGGGCTGCTGCTGGTGCCCCTCGCGCTGCTGTTCGAACCCACCCTACCGCTGCCGACGGGCCGAAACCTTCTTGGCTTTGCTTACCTCGGCCTGGTCGGCGCGGCGCTGACCTATCTGCTCTGGTTCCGGGGCCTTGCGCGGCTGAAACCCTCAATCGTCGCGCCCCTGGGCTTCCTCAGCCCCTTGATGGCCGTGCTGCTCGGTTGGAGCCTACTCGGCCAAGCGCTCACCCCGGCGCAACTGGCGGGGGTGGCCGTGGTCTTGGGCAGCGTTTGGCTCAATCAGCGCCTGAGCGTGAAAAACTAGGCCAACGGATCGGGCGCGATCATCTTTTCCGGACGCACCAGCGCGTCGAACTCGGCATCGGTCACATAGCCGCCGCCCACGGCCTCGTCGCGCAGGGTGGTGCCGTTGCGATGGGCGGTTTTGGCGATTTTCGCGGCGGCGTCGTAGCCAACCTTCGGGGCCAGCGCCGTTACCAGCATCAGTGAGCGGTCCAGCGCGGCCTGGATATTCTCCGTGCGCGGGACGATGCCCGCAACACAATGATCCGTGAAAGAGCGCGCCGCATCGCCGAGCAACTGCACCGACTGAAGAAAATTATAAGCCATAACGGGGTTATAAACGTTCAGCTCGAAATGCCCCTGGCTGCCCGCAAAGGTGAGCGTCGCCTGATTGCCGAAGACTTGACAGCAGACCATCGTCAGCGCTTCGCATTGGGTGGGGTTGACCTTGCCGGGCATGATCGAGGAGCCGGGCTCATTCTCCGGCAACGCCAATTCGCCAAGGCCGGAGCGCGGGCCGGAGCCTAAGAAGCGAATATCATTGGCGATTTTGAACAGGCTGACCGCCACCGTATTGAGCGCGCCGTGGGTCATCACCAACGCGTCGTGGGCGGCGAGGGCTTCGAACTTATTAGGCGCACTGGTGAACGGCAGGCCGGTGAGGTCGGCAATCCGCGCCGCCACCCCTTCGGCGAAGCCAACTGGCGCATTCAACCCCGTGCCGACCGCCGTACCGCCCTGGGCCAATTGCATCAGCAGCGGCAAGGTTTGCTCGATGCGGAAAATGCCGTTTTCCACCTGCTGGGCGTAGCCCGAAAACTCCTGACCCAAGGTGAGCGGCGTCGCATCTTGCGTATGGGTGCGACCAATCTTGATGATTGCCTGCCACGCCACCGCTTTTTCCGCCAAAGCCGCGTGCAGGTGGCGTAGGGCGGGGAGCAGATGCTGCACGGTCTGCACCGCCGCCGCGATATGCATGGCGGTCGGGTAGGTATCGTTCGAGGATTGGCTCATATTGACGTGATCGTTGGGATGCACCGGCTTTTTCGAGCCCATCACCCCGCCCAAAGCCTCAATCGCCCGGTTCGAGATCACCTCATTGGCATTCATATTGGTCTGCGTGCCGGAGCCGGTTTGCCAGACGACCAGGGGGAAATGCGCATCGAGCTTGCCGTCGATCACCTCCTGCGCCGCCGATACAATGGCGTCTTTCAGCCCCGCATCGAGCTTGCCCAGGGCGTGATTGGTTTCGGCGGCGGCGCGCTTGATGACGCCCAAAGCGCGGATAACGGGCACCGGCTGCCGTTCCCAGCCGATCTTGAAATTCCCGATCGAGCGCTGCGACTGCGCCCCCCAATAGACCGAGGCCTCCACCTCAATCGGGCCGAAAGTATCGGTTTCAATCCGCGTTGCCATACCTATGCGCCTTTCTTAAACCGGGGAGCGGTTACAAGGCACCGGGCTTAAACGTCCGTCAAGCGCTTCCGAAACGCCGTTAAGGTCTTTTCCACCCAAGCGACCATGAAGTCGGAAAACTCCTGAATCAACGGCGAGACGGGTACCCCCGCCAGCGTGACCAAATCGAACACCTGCCGGTCGCCCTCAATCTCGAAGGGGCGCAGCACGACGCCCGGCGTTTCGAACTGCATTGCCATCAACTCATTCACCACGGCTACGCCCAGCCCCGCCGTCGCAAAACCGCAGCAGGCGGCGACTGTCATCGCCTCCACTTTCACGCGCGGGCGCACGCCGGCGGTAAGCAACGCCTGTTCGAGCAGATGCCGGGAGGGGCTGTCGCGGCGCAGCATCACCAGCGGCGCATCCTTCAAATCCTCCGGCCCGAAAACCCCTGGTTGCTGCGCCAGCGGGTGTTTGGCCGGAATGATGCAGACCGAGCGCGCTTCGAAGCTGCACAGAATATCGGTCCCCGGATGGCGCACCGGGCGTTTCAGAATGGCCAAATCAAGCGCCCCCGCCGCCACCTGCCCGCCCACGACCTCGTAACGCCCGGCTTGATGTTCGAAGGCGAGCCCCGGATAGCGCGCGCTGAAAGCCCCGCAGATTTGCGGCAATACCTGGAAGCCCAAACTATGGGGCGCGCCAATCCGTAAAGTGGCGGGCGCATCGGCGCGCAGGCGGCTGGCGAGATTAACGATCCGCTCGATACTATCGAAAGCGTTGGCGACCTCGCGGTGCAGTTCCACGGCTTGATCGGTGGCGACCAAGCGCCCGGCCTTGCGCTCGAACAGGCGCAAATCCAACGCCTCCTCCAGTTGCGCCAACTGCTGACTAACGGCGGGCTGGGTAATCGCCAGTCTATCGGCCGCCGCCGTGGCGCTGCCGGTCGCCATAATCGCGCGGAAAACCCGCAGGTGCCGGAGGGTAAGGGTTAGATTTTCCATAAAAACTCGCCAAACAAGGGAGAGGGCGACGGCGAATAATCTCCCCTAATGGGAGCATCAGAACAAACGATTTCCGCATCGGCATGGTCGGGAGCAATAATCTTTCTTACGGGCTCACGCCATCGTTATAAAAGAAGGGCCGGGGAAAATTGCTCGTTTTCATTATTCGGCGGCTGCTGCAAAGCTGCGTCGTTATCCTGGCGGTCTCGCTGATCGTTTTCGTCGGCCTCTACGGCGTCGGCGATCCGAGCCTGCTGCTGATCGACCCCGATGCCAGCGCCGCCGAGCGCGACCAGGCGATTGCCATGCTCGGCCTCGATAAGCCGCTTTATGCCCAATATGGCACCTTCCTATGGAACGCGCTGCACGGCGATTTGGGCCGCAGCTTCGTTTATAACGAGCCCTCCATCAGCCTTATTCTCAACCGCCTGCCCGCGACGCTGGAACTGGCGTTCGTTGCGCTGATTCTGGCGGTCGGCATCGGCATTCCGCTTGGGCTGTGGGCGGGGTTGAAGGGTGATGGGCCGGTGGACCGCACCATCGTGACGGGCTCGATTTTCGGCTTCAGCCTGCCGAGCTTCTGGCAAGGCATGATGCTGGTGTGGATTTTCGCCGTGCTGCTCGGCTGGTTGCCCTCCAACGGGCGCGGCGAATTGGGCGAGATTTTCGGGATCAAAACCAGCCTTGCCACGCTGGACGGTTGGCGGCACCTGATTTTGCCCGCGATCAACCTCGCCCTGTTTAAAACCGCCCTCCTCATCCGCCTCACCCGCGCCGGGGTGCGTGAAGCCCTCGTGCTGGATTTCGTGAAATTCGCCCGCGCTAAGGGCCTGCGCGAGAACCGCATTATCGGGGTGCATGTGCTGAAATATATCCTTGTGCCCATCGTGACCGTCACCGGGCTGGAGTTCGGGCAGTTGGTGGCCTTTGCCACCGTGACCGAAACCGTTTTCGCCTGGCCGGGCTCGGGCAAGCTCATCATCGACAGTATCTATAAGCTCGACCGGCCCGTGGTGGTCGCTTACCTGATGGTCGTGGTGGCGATGTTCATCACCATCAATCTGCTGGTCGATATCCTCTATTCCGCGCTCGATCCGCGCGTGCGCTTGGCGGAGAAACGCTGATGGCCGGAAATATCGCCCGCGTCGCCCGCCAGTTCGCAGGCTCGCCCTTCGCCGTGGTCGCCGCCACGATTGTCGCCCTGCTGCTGCTGACCGCCGTTTTCGGCCCGTCGCTAGTGCCGCAGAACCCCTATAATCTCGCCGAACTGGGTATGGCCGATAATATGCTGCCCCCCGGCGCGCAGGCCGAAGCGGGCTTTACCCTGCTGCTCGGCGCCGACGGCCAGGGCCGCGATATGCTCTCGACGATGGTGTACGGGTTGCGTACCAGCATCGCCGTGGGCATTTCGGCCTGTTTTGTCGCCGTCGCTTTCGGCACGATCCTGGGCCTGATCGCGGGCTATGTCGGCGGGCGCACCGAGACGGTCATTATGCGCCTTGTCGATTTCATGCTGAGCTTTCCGACCATTCTGATCGCGTTGATGATTATGGCGATGCTCGGCCAGGGCTTGGCGAAACTCATCTTCGCGCTGATCTTGGTGCAATGGGCCTATTTCGCCCGCGTCGTCCGGGGGGCCGCCCTAGTCGAGCGCTCGAAGGATTATATCGAAGCCGCGCGCTGCCTGCGGTTGGGGCCGGTGCGCATCATCCTCGGGCATTTGCTGCCCAACTGCCTGCCGCCGGTGATTGTGGTGGGAACACTGCAAATCGCCTCGGCGATTGCCACCGAAGCCACTCTTTCTTTCCTCGGCATTGGCTTGCCGATCACCGAACCCTCGCTGGGGCTGCTGATTGCCAATGGCTATGAGCATCTGCTGACCGGCAAATATTGGGTCGCGGTCTTCCCCGGCGTGCTGCTGCTGGTGCTGATTTTCAGCATCAATATCGCGGGCGACCGGCTACGCGAGATCCTTAACCCACGCCTGCAAGGACGTTAGAGCGATGGGCGAAACCCTTCTTTCCGTTCGCGGTCTTGTGACCGAATTTCCCACGGCCAAGGGCCCGGCCCGCGCGGTCGATCATGTTTCCTTCGATCTTCAGCGCGGCGAAATCCTTGGGTTGGTGGGCGAAAGCGGCTCCGGCAAAAGCGTTACCGGCTTTTCCATTATGGGGCTCGTGGAGCCGCCGGGACGGGTTACGGCCGGTAATGTGTTCTTCAACGGCCAAGACCTGCTAACGCGGCCCAAGGAGGCGATGCGCCAATTGCGCGGCAACCGCATCGCCATGATCTTCCAAGACCCGATGATGACGCTGAACCCCGTGTTGCGCATCGACACGCAGATGATCGAAACCTTGCAGGCCCATAGCGACATCAGCCGCGACGCCGCCCGCGCCCGGTCCCGCGAGGTATTGGCGAAAGTCGGCATTCCCTCGCCGGACGAACGGCTGCTGTGCTACCCGCACCAACTTTCGGGCGGGATGCGACAGCGGGTGGCGATTGCCATTGCCCTGCTGCTCGACCCCGATCTGATTATCGCCGATGAGCCGACAACCGCGCTGGACGTGACCATTCAGGCGCAGATTCTGTTCGAAGTGCAAAACCTCTGCCGCGTCACCGGAACCGCGCTCATCTGGATCAGTCATGATCTCGGCGTCGTCGGCGGGCTCGCGGATCGAATCGCGGTGATGTACGCCGGGCGAATCGTGGAACTCGGCCCGACCGACGCCACCCTCGCCGCGCCGCTGCACCGCTATACGGAAGGGCTGCTGCACTCGCTGCCGGGGCGCAATCGGCGCGGGGAGCGGCTGCGGCAGATTTCCGGCATGACCCCGGCCTTGATCGATCTGCCGAAAGGCTGCGCCTTCGCCCCCCGCTGCGCCCAAGCCGATGGTGCCTGCGACGCGCGGCCCCCGCTGCTCGATTTTCCGGGGCAGCGCCAGGCCGCTTGCTTTCATCCCGTTGCTTTGGAGGCGTTATGACCGCCCCGATTTTAGAGATTGAGCGCGTTACCAAGCGTTTCGAAAATAAACTCGATCTTGCCGGTAAACTCGCCCGCCGCCTCGGCGCGACGGTGGAGGAAAACACCGTTCACGCCCTCGATAGCGTCTCCCTCACGGTTCAGCCCGGCGAAGTGGTCGGGTTGGTGGGGGAAAGCGGGTGCGGCAAGTCTACCTTGGGGCGCATCGCCGCCGGGATCATGCCGCTGTCCGAAGGCGCGGTGCGCTACCACGGCAAGCCGGTGGGGGCGGATAAGTCGGGCCTTGGGATTCAGATGATTTTCCAAGACCCGATGTCCTCCCTCAACCCGCGCAAGAAGGTGATCGACGCCATTGGCGAGGCGGCCCTGTATCATGGGTTGGTGGCGCGGCGGGAGCTGGAAGCCTATGTGGTCGATCTGATGGATCAGGTCGGGCTCGACCCCAATTTTCGCCACCGCTACCCGCATCAATTCTCCGGCGGCCAGCGTCAGCGCATCGGCATTGCGCGCGCGCTGGCGGTGAAGCCCGATTTTCTGGTCTGCGACGAATCGGTCGCCGCGCTCGATGTCTCCATTCAAGCCCAAGTGCTGAACCTATTTATGGATTTGCGCGCAGCGCGCGGGCTAACCTATCTGTTCATCAGCCATGATCTTGCCGTGGTCGAACATATCGCCGACCGCGTGGCGATCCTCTACCTTGGGCGGTTGGTAGAACTGGCGCGGACCGAAGATTTGTTCGCCAATCCCCGCCACCCCTATGCGCAGGCGCTACTGTCGCAAATCCCGCGCGTCGATGGCGGGCGGCAGGTGTTTGCGCCGGTGAAGGGCGAGATTCCCTCGCCGCTGCACCCGCCCCCCGGCCTGCCATTTTCACCCCGCGCTGCCCGCTGGCGACCGACCGCTGCCGGATCGAAGCCCCGGCCCTGCGTACCCTCGCCCCCGGCCATCAAGCCGCCTGCCATCTGGCGACTGCCGCATGACGCCCGACATCCTCGATGGGGGCCGAATCCTCCGCTATGCAAACGTGATGGTGCCGATGCGCGACGGCGTGCGCCTGGCCACCGATCTTTATTTGCCCGCGCAAGAGGGCGTTGCGGTCGAAGCGCCGCTACCGCTTCTGCTGGAGCGCACGCCCTACGATAAAACCGCAGCGCCGCTCTCTGAAATCTCGGTCGCCGACCGCACGCCAATGCCGCGCGCCGCTATCGCCGGCCATTTCGCCCGTGCCGGCTATGCCGTGGCGATTCAGGATTGCCGGGGCCGCTATGCGTCGGAAGGCAGTTTTAGCAAATATACCGGCGAGGCCGCCGATGGGGCCGATACGCTGGCCTGGGCGGTTGCGCAACCTGGTGCGACGGGCGGATTGCGACCTGGGGGCTGTCCTACGGAGCCCACGCGCAAATGGCCCTCGCCTGCCTCAATCCCCCCGGTCTGGTGGGCATGCTGCTCGATAGCGGCGGTTTCGCCAATGCCTTTCAGGGCGGCATTCGTCAGGGTGGCGCGTTCGAGTTGAAGCAAGCGACCTGGGCGTTTAAGCACGCGCGCCTCAGCCGAACCGCAAAGGCCGATCCCCTGATCGCCGCCGCCCTGGACGCCGAAAACATCACCGACTGGTTCCACCGACTGCCCTGGAAGCCGGGCCACAGCCCGTTACGCTGGGTGCCGGAGTATGAAGACTATTTCTTCAGCCAGTGGCAGGCGGAAAGCTTCGATGAAAGCTGGCAGAAACCCGGCCTTTACGCCCTCGGCCATGTCGACGCGATCCCCGATGTTCCGATTCTGCTGATCTCAAGCTGGTACGATCCCTACCCGCGCTCGGCGGCGGAGAATTTCGTAGCCCTCACGGGCAGCAAGCGCACGAGTCCCGCCTTTCTGGTGCTCGGCCCCTGGCTGCACGGTCGGCGCAGTGAGACCCATTCGGGCGATGCCGATTTCGGCCCGGCGGCAACACTCGACGGCACCCTGGCGGAAAATTTTCTTCAGTTTAGGCTGGCGTGGTTCAATCGGCTGTTTGACCGCGCCGCGCCGCCGCCGCCGCCCGCCGTGCGCTACTTCCGCATGGGGGGCGGCACGGGCCGCAAAACCGCTGAAGGCCGCTTGGATCACGGCGGCACGTGGATGCAGGCCGACACCTGGCCGCCGAGCGCAACGACGCAGGATTTCTTCCTAACCAAAGACGGCGGCTTTTCCCGCGAGGCACCTGAAGACGTCGTGCGCTATCGCAGTTACCTGTCCGACCCCGCCCATCCGGTCCCCAGCATCGGCGGGGCGATTACCTCCGGCGCGCCGATTATGGAGGGCGGCGGCTTCGATCAGCGCGAAGAAGCGCGCTTCTTCGGCTCCCGCGCCCCCTATCTACCCCTCGCCAGCCGCGCCGACGTGCTGGTGTTCGAAACCGCGCCGCTCGCCGAGGATTTAGACGTGACCGGGCCGATTGTGGTCGAGCTTTTCGTACAATCTTCTGCCCCGGACGTGGACCTGTGTATTAAGCTCATCGACGTGTACCCGCCCTCGCCCGATTATCCGCAAGGGTTCGCCCTCAATCTGACCGACGGTATTCAACGCTGCCGCTTTCGCGACGGCTGGGAGGTGCCTCAGCCGATGGAGCCTGATCGTATCTACCGCGTGCGGGTCGAAGCCTTTCCCACCGCCAACCTGTTCAAAGCCGGGCACCGCCTGCGCCTCGATATTGCCAGTTCCAACTTCCCCCATTTCGACGTGAACCCGCAGACCGGCGCCCCCCGCCTGGAAAAGCGGCCCGACCCAAACCGCCACCGTGCGGATCTATCTAGACGCGGCGCACCCGTCGCGCCTGCTGCTGCCCGTCAATCCCACTGCAACGCCGCTGCTTAACCAAACTCAGGGAGATGAATGATGAATTTTCGATGGATGCGCCCGCTGGCCCTCGGCATCGGCCTCACCGCCGCCCTGACCGGCGGCACGGCCTTGGCCCAAGCCCCCGACCTGATTATCGCGCGCGGCAACGAGCCCGTCTCGATGGACCCGCAGTTCGCCCGCACCGGCAATAACCAGATGACCGCCGCCCATATTTTCGAGCGCCTCGCCGGGGTCGATGAGAATATGCGCGCGACGCAGCAGTTGGCGCTGTCGTGGAAGGCGCTCTCGCCGCTGGTGTGGGAAGTAAAACTTCGTCCCGGTGTGACTTTCCACGATGGCAGCCCGTTTACGGCGGAAGACGTGGTGTTTTCGCTCCAACGCCCGCCAACCATTCCGAATTCTCCTGCGTCCTTCGCCCCCTCGGTCGCCGGGATCGAGAAAATGGAGATTATCGACCCGCTTACCCTGAAGATCACCTCGAAAACTCCCGATCCTTTGTTCGTGAACGAAATCGGCCGGGTGTTCATCGTTTCGAAAAAGGCCGCCGAGGGCGCTACCAACGATCAATTCAACAAAGGCACCGCCACCATTGGCACCGGCCCCTATAAGTTTGTCGATTGGACGCCGGGCGGGCAGCTCAACCTCGTGCGCTACGATGGCTACTGGGGCAAAAAGGCCGAGTTCGAGCGGGTACAACTGCGCTTCATCAGCAATGCCGCCTCCCGCGTGGCCGCGCTGAAGGCGGGCGACGTGCAGATGATCGATCTGGTCCCGCCGAACTTTGTGGAAGAGCTGAAGAAAGACGCGAATATTCAGGTCGCCGAAGCCGATTCGCTGCGCCTAATCTATCTCGCCCTCGATAGCGCCCGCGACGTCAGCCCCTTCCTCACCGATTTGGATGGAAAGGCGTTGACCAGCAACCCGCTCAAAGACGTGCGCGTGCGCCAAGCCCTGTCGAAACTGATCGACCGGCCCCGCCTGATCGAGCGCGTGTTGACCAATGCCGGAACCGCGTCCGGGCAAATGGTGCCGGAAGGCGTATTCGGCTATAATCCCGACCTGAAGCCGACCGCCTTCGACCCCGAGGGCGCAAAGAAACTGCTGGCCGACGCAGGCTGGCCGAAGGGGTTCGGCATAACTTTGCACGGCTCCAACGACCGTTTTGCGCAAGACAGCAATATCACCCAAACCATCGGCCAGCTTTTCGCGCGCGGTGGATTGAAGGTGAACGGCATTCAAAGCCTGCCCTATAGTGTTTTCGCCAAAGCGGCGACGGCGGGCGAGTATTCCGCCTTCCTCTTCAGCTACGGTTCGACCACCGGCGAAGCCTCCGCCGGGCTCGATAGCGTGCTGCACAGTTTCGATAAGGAAAAGGGCCTCGGCGGCAACAACCGCACGCGCTATTCCAATGCAGCTTTCGATGCGCTGCTCGAACAGGGCATGGCCGAGTTCGACGATGCGAAGCGCGAAAAGCTCCTGCAGCAGGCCAGCAAAATCGTCTTCGACGACGTCGGCATTCTTCCGCTCTACTGGCAGAAAGTGGCCTGGGCGACGCGCAAGGGCTTCGTTTACCAGGGCCGCCGCGACGAACATACGGTTGCCATGAATGTTAGCCGCCAATAGGCGGCGGGGAATGTCAGCCGCAAATAAGGCTGCGGTTCGCGTTGCGCTGGCGGGTCAGTCCCTGATCCGCCACGATCCGCTTCCGGGGGCCGGGGCTGAAACCCTGGCTCTCGCAGAGCTGCTGCGCGGCTGCGATGCCGCCTTCACCAATTTCGAAGGCAGCATCGCTGGCCGCTTCGGCGGTTGGCCGATGAAGGATAAGGCCGCCCACGGGATCGCCCCAGCGCTGCTGGACGTTCTCAAGAACTTCGGCTTCACTCATCTCTCCCTCGCCAATAATCACGCGGGCGATTTGGGGCCGAACGGTATTCTCTCGACCCTGGAAGAGACCCACGCGCGCGGCTTTACCGTCGCGGGCACGGGGCCGACGCTAACGGCGGCAACCCAGGCCGGCTTGGGCGGAGGGCTCGCCGTGGTGGCGATGGACGCCGGGCCGTGGGACGCCTCGGTCTATGCGAGCGATGGGGTTGAGGGCGGGCCGGGCCGCCCTGGTGTCAATCGCTTGAAAGTCTCGCGGCGCTTGGGATTACCGCCGGAAGTTCTGGCACAATTCGCCACATTGGCCGCGCAGATGGGGGATAGCCAACGCCTAAAAACCCGTGTGGCCGTGGGCTTCCAGACGCCAACGCCGCCGGGCTGCCAAAGTTTCTTCGGCCTCACGCTCGAAGCCGCCGCTGCGCCGGAAGAGCGTTGGACGATCGATGAGGTCGATCTCGCCCGCCAAGAAGCCGCCATCGCCGCCGCCAAAGCCACGGGCGCGCTGGTCATCGCGTCGCTCCACACGCACCATTGGCCCGCCGATTGGGAGAAGCCCGCGCCCTGGATACCCGGTCTCGCCCGCCACCTGCTCGCAGCGGGGGCCGATCTTTTCGTCGGGCATGGTGCGCCGGTACTGCACGGAATGGATTTGATCGATGGGAAACCCGCCTTCTATGGCCTCGGGAATTTCATGTTCCACTCACAACGCCAAAGCGTGCGCCCGCACCCGTCGCTATGGCGCAGCATTCTCGCGGTGCCAAGCTTTGCGGGCGGGCGATTGATCGGTCTCGACATTCACGCCCTGCGCCTCGGCGGCGGCGATCAGGCCCGCAGCGACGACCGACCGGGGCTGTGGCGCGGCCCCGAGGCGGCGGCATTTCTGCGCGCGTGGCGTGAGGAGACCCCGCCCGCCGGATGGAACGGCGGGGATGGCCTCTTGTCGCTTGCGTTGGGCGGTTAGCTAAAGCGCCGGTTGGCCGTAGCCGCGCGTCAAAAGCACGATCAACGCAAGACCGGTGGGGGCCAGAACCAATGCCCCGTAAAAAATCACCTGCGGGCCAAAGAAGAGCGCGCTTGCAATCAGCGCGAGCAACAGATTGATAACAAAGAGCGTAGGATTATCGATCTGGTCGCGATGGGGTTCGTGCTGCATGGCAAATATCTCAGGCTGATTGCGGCGGTAAGGCGGGGGTTGTAGCAGAGGTGCAGTGCAAAATCACGCCCGATCACAGCCCCCGAGCAAAGCCAGCGTCAGGCCGCCTTCACCCCGCGCAAAAAGCCATCGACCACATCGCGCAGGGCCGCGGCTTGGGTCGTCAGCCCCTGGGCTGCGGCGAGCACCCGACCGGCGGTTTGGCCGGTTTGGCCTGCAACATCGGTAACGCCGCCAATCGTATCGCTGATTTCCTGGGTTCCTTCGGCGGCCTGTTGGACGTTTCGGGCGATTTCTGCGGTTGCGGCGGACTGCTGCTCGACGGCAGCGGCAACGGTTGCCGCAATCTCATTAATATCGGTAATCCGCGTCAGGATGCTATTGATCGCCGCCACCGCTTCCTGCGTTACCGCCTGGGTAGCCCCGATTTGCCGATTGATCTCTTCGGTGGCCTGGGCGGTTTGATTGGCGAGGATCTTCACTTCACTGGCAACCACAGCAAAGCCTTTCCCAGCTTCCCCAGCCCTTGCGGCTTCAATTGTTGCATTCAAGGCCAGGAGATTCGTTTGAGAAGCGATGTCGTCAATCAAGCGCACGACCGCCCCGATCTGTGCTGCATTTTCAAGCAATCCTCGCACGGTCACCGTCGTTACCTGAGCCTCATTGGCAGCGCGTCGGGAAATTTCACTCGAGTGCGCCACCTGTTGGCCAATCTCGCGAATTGAAGAGGATAGCTGGCCT
>NZ_LAJY01000138.1 GCF_000963705.1 Elstera litoralis
ATTCGCCGGGATTTTGAAGAAGTCGGTCGCGCTCACGGCATTTTTCGCCATGCTGATGAACAGCCGCTCGCGCCAGCGCGCCATACCGGGGCGAATGGTGGAAATCAGCGTTTCGCGCGACAGGAAGAAACTGGTGTCCATCATGCTGATCGGCAAGCCCAACTCTTTGCAGCGCTGGAGCACGGCGGGCACGTTGGGATCTTGCGCAAAGCCGTAGCGCACTTGAATGCGAAAGAAATTCTGATCCAAGGGTTGCAACACCAGCCGGTCGCGGTCGGACACATAGGGTACGTTTTCGGTGCTCACGGTCAGCAGAATCACGCGCTCGTGCAGCACCTTATTATGCTTGAGGTTATGCAGCAGCGCGTACGGCACCTGCTGGTTATTCGCGGTCATAAACACCGCCGTGCCCTGAACGCGCGTGGTTTTGCTGCTCGATTGCCGCGAGAAGAAGGAAGCCAGCGGAATCGTGCCCTCCTGCAAGCGTTCCGCCACAATCTCGCGCCCGCGCTTCCAGGTCGCCATCAGCGAGAAGAGAATCGCCCCCATCACCAGGGGGAACCAGCCGCCATCGAGAATCTTCAGCGAGTTCGCGCCGAGAAAGGCGAGATCGACGAACAGAAACGGCCCGACGACCATAAGCGCCAAACTGCGCGGCCACGCCCATTTATGCCGGACGATGACATAGGACAGCAGGGCCGTCATCACCATCGTCCCCGTCACGGCGATGCCATAGGCCGCCGCCAGATTGGACGAGGATTGGAAAGACACGACAAGCCCGATGACGATGACGTACAGCCCCCAATTCACCTGCGGAATATAGATCTGGCCGATGGCCTGTTCAGAGGTGTGCTGCACATCCATGCGCGGGGAATAGCCGAGTTGCATCGCCTGCCGGGTGATCGAAAACGCCCCCGAAATCACCGCTTGGCTGGCGATCACCGACGCGCAGGTCGCGAGCAGCACCATCGGGTACAGCGCCCACGACGGGAACGCCAAATAGAAGGGGTTTTCCAGCGCCGCCGGATTATGCATCAACAGCGCGCCCTGGCCGAGATAGTTCAAAATCAGCGCGGGCATCACAAACCATACCCAGGCCGCCACAATCGGCTTGCGGCCAAAATGGCCCATATCGGCATAAAGCGCTTCTGCCCCGGTGAGCGCCAATACCACCGCGCCCAGCGTGAAGAAGCCGTAAAACTGATGATGGATGAAGAATTTCACCGCATAGGAAGGGCTCACGGCGAGCAGCACGCGCGGATTATCGATGATCTGATAAATCCCGCACAGCGCCAGCGCCAGAAACCACAGCGCGACGATGGGGCCGAAATAAGCCCCCACTTTCTCGGTGCCGCGCTCCTGAATCATAAACAGGCCGGTCAAGAGAATCAGCGTGAAGGGCACGACGAACGGCTCGAAGAAAGGCGTTGCTATCTTCAGCCCTTCCATCGCCGACAGTACCGAAATCGCGGGTGTAATCACACTGTCGCCGTAGAAGAGCGACGCGCCGAATAGGCCCAGCGCCACCAGCGTTCCCGTACCGTAGCGCGCCTTCTTGACGTGCCGCAGCGCCAGCGCCAGCAAAGCCAGAACCCCGCCTTCGCCCTCATTATCGATGCGGGTGACGAACACCACATATTTGATCGTCACGACAAAGGTGATCGACCAGATTATGAGCGAGAGAATGCCGAGAATATTTTCCTCGGTCAGCGGTAGCGCGTGATGCCCGGTAAAGCACTCCCGCAGCGTATAGAGCGGGCTCGTGCCGATATCGCCAAAGACGACCCCAACCGCGGCGAGAGCCAGCTTGAAGAGGGTTGCCTTACTTCCGTCTGCCGCGCCATGCGCCATGCTGGATAAGTCCCTTACCGACAATTGCTCTCGAACGATAAAACTCGGGCCGATCCGCGCAGCCGCCTTCACAAAAGGCGGGGGGCAATGTGCGCCCGAGCGGGCTTGAATGCAAGCACCGGGGCGACTATCGCCCCTAATTCCACCTGAAACCTTGGTGCCCACTGCCGGACTTGAACCGGCACGGCCTTGCGGCCAACGGATTTTAAGTCCGGTGCGTCTACCGTTTCCGCCAAGTGGGCTGACCTATACGGCTTCAGGCGGCGGAGACTAGGATAAATCCTGTGGCGGTGCAACCGTTTGGACGGCGGCTATTTGCTATGCATAGAAGCCTTTAGGAGCACTCCCGACAGGCATCGCCGTTACGCATGGCTCCCCTCTTCCAGATCGTGCGGATGGGGAAACCAAGCGCGCACCACCGTGCCCGATCCCACTTCGCTTTCAAGCGTCAGGCTGCCGCCGTGCCCTTCAAGCAGGCCGCGCACGATGGACAGCCCCAGGCCGGTGCCACCATCCGCCGTCGTTTGCGCCGCCTCCACCTGCACGAAAGGCTGAAGAATCGCCTCCTGCATATCCGGCGGAATGCCGATGCCATTGTCACGCACGGTCAGGGTCACGCCGCTGCCGTCGGGCGCGAGGACGGCTTTAACCGAGACGGTGCCGCGCGCCCCTTCCGGCGGGCGGGTGAATTTCACGGCGTTGCTGAGCAGATTGAGCAGAATTTGCCGCAACGCCCGCTCGTCGGCATAAAGCGCCAATCCTTCGGGGATCTTGGCGACCAGATCGACGCGCGCTTTTTCGGCGCGCGGGGCAAGCAGCGTCAGCGCTTCCTGCACGGGGGCCTCGACCAGCAGCCACGTTGGCTGCAAATCGTAGCGCCCGGCTTCGATTTTAGCGATGTCGAGAATATCGGCGATCAAATCCAGCAGATAACGGCCCGACGATTGAATAGCACGCAAATATTCCAAGTGCTTTGGCGCGACCGGGCCGAAATAACCGCCGATCAGCGCATCGGAAAAGCCGATAATCGCGTTCAACGGCGTGCGCAACTCATGGCTCATATTGGCCAAAAAACGCCGATTTTGCGCGATTGGCCTGCTCGGCTTCGTCTTTGGCTTTGGCGAAAGCATTGGCGGTGCGAATCAAATCGCTGACATCCGTATAGGTTGAGAGCGACCAGCCACTCGCCAAGGGCTCGTGTCGGCACTCAACATAGGTGCCGTTGCTGAGCTGACGGATGAATTGCAGCCGCTGGCCCTTCTCCCAACTCTCCAACCGCGCCTGAATATGCTCGGCATCGACCATCGGGCCGAGGCGGCCCAGTTGCTCGGCCATCGCATACAGGTCGCGCAGCGTGAAGTTCAGATAGGAACGGTCGGGGTCATAGCCGAAAATATCGAGATAGCGCCGGTTATAGAGCAAGATGCGCCCCTCGGCGTCGAACATGACAATGCCCTGATTCATGTGGGCGAGCGCGGCTTCCAGCTTGGCGTTGCTGGCGCGCAGGGCTGCATCTTGAGCGTCCAAGCGCTGCCGGTTGCGCTCGACGCGCGTGAGCTGCACGATCAGGGCCACGCCCAGCACCAGCACGACAAACGAGGCGGCATAGGCGACAACCCAGGCATTGCGCGCACTGCCGCGCACCGCCGCCAGCGCTTCAGCCGGGCGCAGGCTGAAGAAAAGATCGAGATCAACCGTGCGCAATGGGACGCGCCACACAAGTTCCTCACCCAATTCAACCCCGTCGAGCGCCCCCTCGGGGAGCAGACCGGGGACCGGCGATATCTTGGAACTCGCGCCCCCGGCGGTGGCGACCGGCTCTCCCGCCTGCAAACCGGGACGGCCCGGCTTAAGAACGACCGTCGTCAGGCCATCGCGCCCCAGCAGCCCCAACCGCCCATCGCGCCCCAGTTGGTCGGCAAGATCCGTCGGCAACAGCCGCTTTAAATCTAATGTAATCAGAATGATCGCCTGCGCGCCGGTAATGTCGGAGGCAACCCAGCGCCCCAGAATGACGCGGCCGGGCCGCCCCATTTGATCGACCGACGCGACCTCGAATTTCTCGTGCGAGTGCGGAACGCGGTACAGATCGGAGGCGAGCGGATCGTCTAATTCCTCGCCCCAGCGCCCTAAAACTTGCCCATCCGCCGCCAGAATGATAACCCCCGTCGCCGCATCCAAGGTGCGGAACAAGAGGCCGATGCGACTATCCAACTGCAAAAGCCCCGGATCGGAATGCTCCACCGGAATCGCAATTTGGGGTGCCAGGAGCTGAATGGCTTGATCGACCTGCCCGAAGGTTTGATCGATCAGCGAGCGCAAAGCCCGCGTGGTCATATCCGCCGCGCGCGAGGTTGCAAGCTGGGCGGTATCCTCATTGCTGCGAATATTCACCGAGGCCTGCAAAAACACTGCAGCGATGAAGGCGAGCGCACCGAGCACCGTACCGGCCCGCATGAGGAAAAGACGATGGGCACTACCGCTACTCATATGCCCTCCCTTTCGCTCGCCGCCCGTCCTGAGATTTTAGTCACAAGCCTAAGGCGATGAATATAAACAAATTCCTAATTTCATTTTTTAAAATCTTAAGAAATATTTAACTTTTGACCCAATCTCAAGAAGGCATCTACCCAAAATAGAATAAGCTTGGGCAGCCTGAAAAAAACGGGGGTCATTTTCTGACCCCCGCTGGCAATACCTGTATTACAGGTTGTCTTTATTAAAGCTAACTGCAAGCGCCGCTTGAGCCGCTGCCAAGCGGGCGATCGGCACCCGGTAGGGCGAACAGGAAACATAGTTCAGCCCGACCTTCTGGCAGAAGGCGATAGAGGCGGGGTCGCCGCCATGTTCGCCGCAGATGCCGAGCTTCAAATCGGGCCGCGTCTTGCGCCCGCGCTCGGCGGCGATCTGCACCAACTCGCCAACGCCCTCTTGATCGAGCGAAACGAAGGGGTCTTCCTCCAGAATCCCCTGACGCAGGTAGGATTGCAGGAAGCTCCCCGCATCGTCGCGCGACAGACCGAAGGTGGTCTGGGTCAGATCGTTAGTGCCGAAGCTAAAGAAGTCCGCCGATTCGGCGATTTTCCCGGCTTGCAGCGCCGCGCGCGGCAACTCGATCATCGTCCCGACGAGATAGGTGAGTTTCACGCCGGACGCCGCCGAAACTTCGCCCGCCACCCGGTCGATCACGGCCTTCAGCAGGTCGAGTTCCTTGCGGGTCGCCACCAGCGGGATCATCACTTCGGGCTCAACCGTCGCGCCGCTGGTCTTCTGCACTTCGACCACGGCTTCAAAAATCGCCCGCGCCTGCATTTCGTAGATTTCGGGATAGGTCACGCCCAGGCGGCAACCGCGATGGCCGAGCATCGGGTTCGATTCGTGCAGGGCCGCGCCGCGTGCCTTGACGAAGGCGAGATCTTTCCCCGACGCCACCGCGACTTCCTGCATTTCCGCGTCCGTATGCGGCAGGAACTCGTGCAGCGGCGGATCGAGCAGGCGGATCGTGACGGGCAGCCCCGCCATGATGGTGAAGAGTTCGACGAAATCGCTGCGCTGCATCGGTAGAATCTTGGCGAGCGCGGCACGGCGACCGGCTTCATCGTCGGCCATAATCATTTCGCGCACGGCGATGATACGGTCAGCGTCGAAGAACATATGTTCGGTGCGGCACAGACCGATGCCTTCCGCGCCGAATTCCCGCGCGGTGCGGGCATCCAGCGGGGTTTCGGCGTTGGTGCGCACTTTCATCGTGCGCTTGGCGTCGGCCCAGCCCATCAGCGTCGCAAAGCTGCCCGAAAGCTTCGGTTGCAGCGTCGGTACCTGCCCGACGAAGACTTCGCCGGTGCTGCCATCGAGCGTAATGTAATCGCCGAGTTTAACGATTGTGCCGCGTAAAGACAGCGTTCCCGCCGCATAATCAATCCGCACTTCCCCCGCCCCGGCGACGCAGGGACGGCCCATGCCGCGTGCGACCACCGCCGCGTGGCTGGTCATGCCGCCGCGCGTAGTGAGAATGCCCTTAGCGGCGTGCATGCCGTGAATATCTTCCGGGCTGGTTTCGATGCGCACCAGAATGACGGCTTCACCCTTGCTCGCCAAATCTTCCGCCGCATCCGCCGAAAACACCACGCGCCCATAGGCCGCGCCGGGCGAAGCGGGCAGGCCGCGCGTTAGCAGATTGCGCGGCGCGTTGGGATCAAGGCGCGGATGCAGAAGCTGATCGAGGCTGCGCGGCTCGACGCGCTGAATGGCTTCTTCCTGGGTAATTAGCCCCTCGTTCGCCATATCGACGGCGATTTTGAGCGCGGCTTCCGCCGTGCGCTTACCGCTGCGGGTTTGCAGCATATAGAGCTTGCCCGACTGAACGGTGAACTCGATATCCTGCACGTCGCGGAAATGCCGCTCCAGCTTATCGCGGACCGCCGCCAGTTCGGCGAACACCTGCGGCATGGATTCTTCCATCGCGGGTAGCGTCGAATGATTGGCGATCTTGCCCTGAACGGTAATCTGCTGCGGCGTGCGAATGCCCGCCACCACGTCTTCGCCTTGGGCGTTGATGAGATATTCGCCGTAGAAAATATTCTCACCCGTCGAAGGATCGCGCGTGAACGCAACCCCCGTGGCGCAATCCTGGCCCATATTGCCGAAGACCATCGCCTGAATATTGACCGCCGTACCCCAGCTTTCCGGGATTTCGTGCAGGCGGCGGTACACAATCGCGCGCTGGTTCATCCAGCTCGCGAACACCGCGCCAATCGCGCCCCAAAGCTGCTCGTGCGGATCTTGCGGAAAGTCGCGGCCGAGGGTGCGCTGGACTTCGGCTTTGTAGTCGGCAACGACCTCTTGCCAATCGTCTGCCGAAAGGTCGGTGTCGAGCGAATGGCCCTTTTCGTCCTTATGCCGGTCCAGGATTTCTTCGAAATGATGATGGTCGATGTCGAGCACCACGTTCGAATACATCTGAATGAAGCGGCGATAGCTGTCGTAGGCAAAACGCCCGTCGCCCGAAAGCTTGGCGAGCCCTTCGACCGTGGCATCGTTGAGGCCGAGGTTCAGCACCGTATCCATCATCCCCGGCATCGAGGCCCGCGCGCCGGAGCGCACCGAGACGAGCAGCGGATTGGTGGCATCACCGAACACCTTACCAACGATCTTTTCGACCGTCGCCAGGGCCGCTGCGGCCTGGATTTTCAGCTCCGCCGGATACTGGCGGCCATTGGCGTAATAGTAGGTGCAAAGCTCGGTGGTGATGGTAAAGCCCGGCGGCACCGGCAGGCCGAGATTGCTCATTTCGGCAAGGTTTGCGCCCTTACCGCCGAGCAGATTGCGCATCCCGGAATGACCTTCCGAGCTTCCGTCGCCGAAGCTGTAAACCCACTTCTGCGTCGCCGTCGCGTCTACCATCATGTTCCCCTTACCCCGATGAAAAAGCGGACCCGATGGGCGGGTCTCTCTAACCTTCAATCACCCCGAAATCGGCAATGGCCGAACAGGTTTTGCGATAGCGGGCGAGCAGCGCCAAGCGATTGGCGCGCACCCCCGTATCGTCCGCATTTACCGTCACATGCGTAAAGAACGCGTCAACGGGATCACGCAGCGCGCCAAGGCGTTTTCATCGCCTCGACGAACTGTTCCTCAGCCACCAAACTTTCCACGGCGGGCAATGCCGCTTCCAGCGCGTCGGCCAAGGCTTTTTCCTCTGCTTGGGCAAGCAAAGGCGTCGAGACGGTCTCCTGGGCAGGGCGACCGTCCTTCTTTTCTTCGATTTTCAGAATATTCGCGGCCCGGCGGAAGGCGGCGAGCATATCGGCCCCCACGGGGGTTGCGATGAAATCGCTCAGCGCCGTGACGCGCGCGAGCAGCCGCACGACATCATCTTCGGTGCCGAGGGCAAACACGGCCTGGATGAGATCATGGCGTTGGCCCTGGTCGCGCAACGTGACCTTCAAGCGGTCGGCGAGGAAAGCAAGCAGCCCATCGACCGTCGCCGCCGTATCGAGTTTTTCGACCTGCGGACCATAAAGCGATACTGCCGCATCCAGCACGGGGCGCAGGGGTAAGCGCAAACCATTCTCGGTGATGATCCGTAGCAAGCCCAGCGCGGCGCGGCGCAGAGCGAACGGGTCTTTCGAGCCGGTCGGCTTTTCGTCGATGGCGAAGAACCCGGCGAGCAGATCGAGCTTATCGGCGAGCGCGACCACGCGGGAAACCGGCGCGGTCGGCACCCGGTCGGACGGGCCGACCGGCGCGTAATGATCGGCGATGGCGTGCGCCACCGCTTCATCTTCCTGCTGGTGGCGGGCGTAATAGCGCCCAATCACGCCTTGCAGTTCGGGGAATTCCCCGACCATGCCGGTGGAAAGATCGGCCTTCGCCAACCGCGCGGCCCGAT
>NZ_LAJY01000139.1 GCF_000963705.1 Elstera litoralis
CGGTTGCGAAGACGCGGATGTCACGTTCGAGGAGATTGTTGTCGATGGGCATTCTGCCGTCTTCTGTATAGCGCGTCAGGTATTCCCACTGGTTCAGGGTATAGGATACGGCATCGCCGATCTTGCTGTCGGGCAGGACCTTCGGCCTGATATCCTCGAGCCATGCTTTGAAAGCGTTCAGGATGGGCACGCTATGTTTCTGGCGGAGACGGCGGGTGCAATCGGCGCGTGTTTCGCCCTTGTCCGGTTTTTCGCTCCGCGCCAGGCCTTCAATCCGGTAGAGCTGCTCGAAGACCTTTAGCGCCTGCTCCGGCGGGCCGCCGCCTTTCTTTCTGGTCTTCAGCGCCTCGACGAAGCGACGCCTGGAATGGGCCAAGCATCCAACGTGGGTGGCCCCCGTCAGCGTGCGCCAGGCGGAATAGCCGTCACTCATCAGGATACCGCGATAATCGCCCAGGAAGGTCTGCGGATAAATCTGGCCACGGCCGGGCTGATAGTCGAGCAGCACGATCGGCTCAGGACTGTCCTCTCCATTCCGATAGGCCCACATAAAGGATGGGCTGGTAGCCTCCCTATCCTTTTCCTTCAGGACCTGGACCGTGGTCTCGTCGCCATGGATGAGCGGCTGCGCTCTGAGCCGCAACTTCAGGGCTTCATAGAGGCGGCAAAGATGCCTCTCGCTCGATCCGATCACCCAATGGCCCAGAGTTCCGCGACTGACGGGAACGCCCGCGCGCTCGAAGGCCTGGGCTAGGCGGTAGAGCGGCGTGCCATCGACGTATTTGTGAACGAGCGCAAAGGCCAGCGTCGAAGCCGTGGCGATGCTGCCCGGTAAAGGCTGCGCGGGCATCGGCGCCATGACAATAGGCGTCTCGATCCCGGTGCGGTCGCACGTCCGGCAGGCATATTTGAACCGCACATTCTGCAGGACTTTTGCCTTCACCTCGATATGGAGTTGCTCGGTTACGGCCTCGCCCAGGCGATGCATTGGATGGCGGCAGCAGGGACAGGATTTTTGATCATCGGGAAGGTCGTATTCGACGCGCTCGCGCGGTAGGTGTTCCGGCAGGGGCTTGCGGCCACGCTTCTTTCCCTCCGGTTTCTCAACCCTCGCAAAGCCGGTGTCCGGCAGGTCGACGGCATCATCCTCTTCGCCGCCGGAGGTATCGTCACCGGCAGCCTGTTCGGCTTCATTGAAGAGGCGATCACTGTGCTTTTCGCTTTTCGGCGCAAAACGATGGAGCCGCGCTAGCGCCAGGTCTTCCTCCAGCTGGGCGACGCGCGCTGTGAGGTGACGGTTTTCCGCCTGGAGCGCGGCAATACGCGCCAGTAACGCTGCAACATCAGGTTCGCCGGATCTGATCATCAGAGTCTTGAATCGAAAGCATGCCGCTGCGTCAACGGCTTTTCTCGCCCCTCTTAGCCTGCAACCTGATAGTGCCGCACCGGATGGCGCACCATCGCGTCGATATCGATGCCGTCGAGAACCCAATGGAGCTCTTCGCACGAAAGCGTAACCACCGCCGTCTCCCGGCGCGGCCATCGGAACTTGTCCTCCGTCAGCCGCTTCAGAACCAACACGAAGCCGGATCGGTCGAAGAACAACAGCTTCATACGGTCGCGGCGGCGATTGCAAAAGGCAAAGACCGCAGGCGCAAACGGATCAAGCGCCATCTCCTCCTGCACCAGAACCGCAAGGCTGTTGATACCGGCGCGGAAGTCGATCGGCTCGCGGTGCAGATAGACGGTCAGGTCAGCGTTCAGTCTGAACATGCCCCAGGCTCCGATGATCGCCGTCAACGCCTCCACATCACCGCATTCCAGCGAAAGCGTCACGCCGTTCGGCAGGCACGCGCTCACCTTGGCCGAAAGGGGCAGCGACTTCGACTGCCGCGCTTCCCCGCGCAGGGCAGGCCCCTCTACCAAATGACTGGCAGCGCTGACTTGAACCGGAATGAACGCCGACCGCGCAGGGGCCCGCAGAGTACCGGCTTCCTTGGCCGTCTTTATCCACTTCCGAAGAAGGTTGGCATTGACCCCATGCTCAAGCGCAAGGCGCGATACCGACACGCCCGCCTCCAGGCAGGCGGCAACGAGACGCTCTTTCGACGCCGCATCGTACCGACGGCGGCCATTGCTAAAAATCCGCCTAACCAGCAGTTTCCGTTCATCGTCCTCAATCACCTGGTGTCCACCTCCGTTAAGTGGACACTTCATGCCAAAAGACGATCAATTCAAAAAGGTGCTGAGAAATTCGCGCTTACTTCATTTGGTTTTTATGTCATGAAATAGTTAATATTTCTATTTCATGTCTTTGGTTGTGACTTTTCTCTCTTAAACTCCGAACCCAACCTGGGCTTTCACTTCTTCCATGACCGCATAGGTATGGGTTTCTCGCACCGACGGCAGGCTGACGAGCGCATCGCCCAGGAAGCGCCGATACTCGGCCATGTCCTTCACGCGGGCTTTCAGCAGATAATCAAACCCGCCTGCGACCATATGGCACTCCAGCACTTCCGGCATCAGGCGCACGGCGGCGGCGAAATTGCTGAAGGCGTCTTGGGTGGTGCGGTCGAGCAGGACTTGCACGAAGACCAGCAGGCCCCGGTCGAATTTCTCGGGATCGAGCAGGGCGGCGAACCCGCGAATATAGCCGTCGCGGCGCAGGCGCTTCACGCGGTCGAAGCAGGCGGCGGGGGAGAGGTTGATGACGCGCGCCAATTCGGCATTGGACAGCCGGCCATCCTGCTGCAACGCCCGGCAGATTTTAAGATCGAGATCATCCAGCATTGAGGTTTCCGCTTATCAGCCCGATGAATCATCGTTTTTTATATTTATAAACCAGAGAAACGTCGGAAACTAGGCCATAATTCCGGACAGAACTGCCAAGAAAACTATGATATTCCGAATAATCATATGAACCCTCATGGGCGGTGCCGATTCTGGCCCGGCCCCAGCTTCGGAGCCCCGCATGTATCCTTCTGCGTCCGCCCTGCCGCCCGCCGTTCAAAGCCTGCGCACCGCCATCGCGCCCTTTTACCGCGCCGATGAGGCGACGGTGATCGCCGAGCGCACCGAACAGGCCAAGCTCGATCCCATCCTGTCGGAACGGGTGCGGACGCGGGCGACCCAGCTCATCGCGGGCATGCGCTTGAAGATGGAAAACGGCGGGCGGATCGAGCAGTTCTTGCAGGAATATCAGCTTTCCACCCGCGAGGGCGTGACGCTGATGTGTCTCGCCGAAGCGCTGCTGCGCATTCCCGATACCGAAACGGCGGACGCCTTGATCCGCGACAAGCTGGGCGGTGCCGATTGGGAAGCCCATCTGGGGAAATCCGATTCGGTTCTGGTGAATGCCTCCACCTGGGCGCTGATGCTGACGGGCCGGGTGGTCAATCTCGATAAGCCGGTCGTTCAGAAAAGTGGGCTGGTGTCGGACCTGCTGGGCAAGCTGGTGGCGCGGTCGGGCGAGCCAGTCATCCGCGCCGCCATTCGCACGGCGATGAAGATTCTCGGCAAGCAGTTCGTCATGGGCCGCACGATCGATGAAGCTTGGACCGCGCGGTTCCGGCGGAGAAGGAAGGCTACCGCCATTCCTACGATATGCTCGGCGAATCGGCCCGCACGCGCGCCGATGCGGAGCGCTATTTTAAGGCTTATGACAGCGCCATTCGCTCCATCGGCACAGCGGTGGCGGGGCGGCCGATGATCGACGCGCCGAATATCTCCGTAAAACTCTCGGCCCTGCACCCGCGCTACGAGGTGGCCCAGGCCAATCAGGTGATGCGCGATCTGGTTCCGGCGCTGCTGACGCTCTGCCAGACGGCGAAGGAAGTCGGCATCGGTCTGATGGTCGATGCGGAAGAATCCGAACGGCTGGAAATCTCGCTGGATATCCTCACGGAAATCTCCGGTCATCCGAGCCTGAAAGGCTGGAACGGCTTGGGCCTTGCCGTGCAGGCCTATCAGAAGCGCGCGCTGCCCGCGCTTCAGTTCCTCGACGCGATGGCGGCGACCCACGGGCGCAAGCTGCTGGTGCGGTTGGTAAAGGGGGCCTATTGGGATAGCGAAGTCAAACGCGCCCAGGAACGCGGCCTGCCGGGCTATGCCGTCTTTACCCGCAAAGCCGGGACCGATGTCAGCTATATCGCCTGCGCCAAGTTTATGTTGGACTCGAAGAATTTCTACCCGGCCTTTGCCACCCATAACGCCATGACGCTGGCCGCCATTCTGGAGCTTGCGGGCAACCGGACCGATTTCGAGTTCCAGCGCCTGCACGGTATGGGCGAGGCGCTGTATCAGGGCGTCGTCGGCCCCAAGGCGCTGAACCGGCCCTGCCGCGTGTATGCGCCGGTCGGCAGCCACGAAGATTTGCTGGCCTATCTGGTGCGGCGCTTGCTGGAAAACGGTGCCAATACTTCCTTCGTCAATCAGGTCGCCAAGGCGGGTGCGCCGATTGAAAGCCTCACGCAAGATCCGGTGGCCTATATGAGCGCGCTGTCTGAAAAAGCCCATCCGCGCATTCCGCTGCCCGCCAACCTCTATGGGCCGGAGCGTTTGAACTCCAACGGTATCGACCTGTCCGACCCGCTGCAAACCGACCCGCTGATGGATGATCTGGCGCGGGAATGGCAGAAGGCGACCTTCGCGCGGCCGCTCGTTGGCGGTAATGATGTTACGGGGAAAGAAGTCCAGGTTCTCGATCCTGCCGATCACAACCGCTCGCCCGGCGCGGTGGTGGAAGCAACGCCGCAGGACGCGCGGGAAGCGATCACTCTGGCGCTCGCCGCTCAGCATGATTGGTCGAACCTTGGGGCGGAAGCGCGGGCCGCGTGCCTGCTGAAAGCGGCGGACGCGATGGAAAGCCAGCGCACCCGCCTGCTGGCCCTGCTCATCCGCGAAGCCGGGAAGACCCTGCCGGACGCGATTGCCGAAGTGCGCGAAGCGATCGACTTCTGCCGCTATTATGCGCTGCTGGCCCGGCGCGAGTTTCTGCCGGAACCCTTGCCTGGCCCCACGGGGGAAATCAATCAACTGAGCTTGCACGGGCGCGGCGTGTTCGTTTGCATTAGCCCGTGGAATTTCCCGCTGGCGATTTTCATGGGCCAAGTCGCCGCCGCCCTGGTGGCCGGGAACAGCGTCATCGCCAAACCCGCGCCGCAAACGCCGCTGATTGCCTATGAGGCGGTCAAGCTGCTGCACGCGGCGGGGGTTCCGGGCGATGTGCTGCATCTGCTCCCCGGCGGCCCCGCCGTCGGGGAGGCGCTCGTCACCGATCCGCGCATCGGCGGCGTCGCCTTCACCGGCTCGACCGATACCGCCCGGCGCATCAACCGCCATCTGGCGGCCAAGGACGCCGCGATTGTGCCGCTGATCGCCGAAACCGGCGGGCAGAACGCGCTGATCGCCGATAGCTCCAGCCTGCCGGAACAGGTAGTGCAGGACGTCATCATCTCGGCGTTCCAGTCGGCGGGGCAGCGCTGCTCGGCGTGCCGCATTCTCTTCGTGCAGTCGGACGTGGCCGATAAGGTGCTGAAGATGTTGGCGGGGGCGGCCTCCGATCTCATTCTGGGCGACCCCGGCAAGCTGGTGACGGATATCGGCCCGGTCATTGATGGCGCGGCGCGCGACCGGCTGAAGGCCCATAGCCAACTTATCGGCCAGATCGGCACGCGTCATTTCCAGGCGGACCTCGGCAACGGCACGGAAAACGGCACCTTCTACCCGCCGGAAATCGTTGAAATCGACGGGTTGGGGCGTCTCGACCGCGAAGTTTTCGGCCCGATCCTGCACGTGATCCGCTGGGATGCGAGCAATCTCGATAAGGTGGTCGATGCGATCAACGAGACCGGCTATGGGCTAACCCTCGGCATTCATTCGCGCATCGATGAAACCGTGCAGCGCGTCATCTCCCGCGCCCGCGTGGGCAATATCTATGTCAACCGCTCGATGATCGGCGCGGTCGTCGGCGTCCAGCCTTCGGGGGCGAGGGGCTGTCGGGCACCGGGCCAAAAGCCGGTGGGCCGCGCTACCTGACGCGCTTTGCCGCCGAGCGGACGGTTTCGATTGATACCACCTCGGCGGGCGGCAACGCCTCGCTGATGTCGATGGAGGAATAGCGCTACGCATGCTTGCCTTTGCGCCCGAAGGTGCGGGCGCTGAGGCGGGCGCGGTAGACGAACCATTTGAGGCGCGTGATCCAGGGCATTTTCGTCGGCTGGAGAACACGGCCCAAGGCGCGCGCATAATCATGGAACAGGCCGGGCGTCCAGGTCATCGCGGTGGCGCGATTGCGCGCCAGCACCGCGCCCCACAGGTCAGGATCGAGCAGCAGGCTGAGCAGCCGGAGCCAGGGGCGTTTTCCGGCGAGAACGCCTTCCAGTGCCGCATCCAACCCGGCGGCGGCGACCACCGAACAATTGCGGTTGGTCAGATGGTAGGTCGAATCCTGGCTATATCCCAGCCAAAAGGCCAGCAGGCGGCGATAGCTGTAGCGCGGGAACTCTAACCTCACGTCCGCTGCGCACCACCAGTCCACGTCGCCCTCATAACTGTCGTGGAACTCGCCCTTCTGGGTCGTGTCGGCCAAGCTTTGCAGCGAGCTGAGCTTGTTCATATTCTCGGGAATCGCCAGTTCTTCGCTGGGGTAATGGCTGATGTAGAGATCGGGCTTTACCTCAAGCGCCGAATGGCCGGTGGAATAGCTGCCGTCTTTATCGACGGCGGCAAGGTAGCGGTCCATCAGGAGGGTCCGTTCCGGGTCGGTGGCGACCCCGGCGGGCGTCCAGACGTAGACCGTTAGCGGCGGGCGGTTTTGATCCTCGGGATCGTCGTCGCCCACCAAAATCGGCGCGTGGGCGTACCAACCGCGCCCGGCGAAATAGGGCAGGTTGAGAATGGAGAATTCCGGCGGCAGGGTGCGGAACGACAGGCCGAATTCCAGCAGAAACCGCCCGAACAGCGCCAGCATCAGCCCGGTCGCCAGCAGAATGGCGGTTTCATAGGAGAGCGGCCAGCCCAGCGCGACCATCGGCGCGGCCAGAATTTCGATCCCGCCAATCAGCATCACGACGCGCCAGCCGGGAAACAGAATGACGAGGGTGGAGGTAATGCGAAACGCCCCATCGACGGCAAGGGCAAGGCCGAGCGCCACCGCCAGCGCCACCGGGGTCCAGAAAGCGGCAATCAGCACCAAGCCCCCCATCAGCACGAGGCCGCCGGACTTGAGGAAAGCCCGCAAGGGGCTGCGGTCCTGCGCCGTCGCGCCGCCCAGGGCAACGAGGATGCCATTGCTGAGGAAAAGGGTTCCGAGCAGGGCATGGGCGATCAGCAGGGCGTGACTGGGCGGGCCGAACGCAACGAAAAGCCCCAGGAGAATAAGCGCAACGCCGAGCCCGGCAACGATATACCATTTCCCGCGAAAGGCCTTGGCGCCAATCAGGATGAACGCAAGCTGAAACATTGAAAACTCTGATAAATTTGCCTCTGAAAGCGGGGGGACTATGCCCTATGGCGCACCGCCTGACCAGGGGGGCAATGCCGCAGGCGGGCCTCGGGACAGCCGTCGCGGCCCATCTAACCAAAATTTAATGAGCCCCTGCCGCTGCATCGCCGTATCTGATAGAAAGAGTATCGAGTTAGGAGTTTACCGGTCCATGCGCATTTTGGTCATCGAAGACGATGTCGATACCGCCGCCTATATGGTGAAGGGGCTGAAAGAGAGCGGCTATATCGTCGACCATGCCGCCGATGGCAAAGACGGGCTGTTTCACAGCATGAGCGGCAGTTACGATGTGTTGATCGTTGACCGCATGCTGCCGGGGCTCGATGGGCTCTCGATCATCCAAGCGCTGCGGGCGGCGGGCAATAAAACCCCCGTGTTGATCCTCTCGGCCCTATCGGCGGTCGATGACCGGGTGCGCGGCTTGCGGGCGGGCGGCGACGATTATCTGACCAAGCCTTACGCTTTTTCTGAACTGGTCGCGCGCATCGAAGTGCTGCTGCGGCGCGGCGCGGGCGAGGCGGTAACGACCAAGCTGCGCGTGGCCGATTTGGAAATGGATCTTCTCTCGCGCCTCGTGACGCGCGGCGGCCAGGAAATCGACCTGCAACCGCGCGAGTTCATGCTGCTCGAATATCTCATGCGCAACGCCGGGCATGTGGTGACGCGGACAATGCTGCTGGAGCACGTGTGGGATTATCACTTCGACCCGCAAACCAATGTGATCGACGTGCATATTTCGCGCCTCCGGCAAAAGATCGATAAGAACTTCCCCAAATCGCTGCTGCAAACCATTCGCGGTGCGGGCTACTGCCTGCGCGCGCCGGAATAAGTGCCTCCCCGATGAGGAAGCTGCTGCGCCATTGGACCGTTCGGGTCGTGGCGGTTTATGCGTCGCTGTTCGTCGTGTCGGTGCTCACGCTGCTCGGCTTCGTTTATGGCGTGACCATTGGGCTGATCGACCGGCAGTTGAACGATACGATCGTGACGGAAATTTCCAGCCTATCGGACGGCTACCGCGAGCATGGGCTGAACGGGCTGATCGATCAGATCAACGAGCGGATTGCGGCGGATCGGGTCGGCTCAGGCATCTATCTGCTCACCGATGGCGATTTTACCCGCGTGGCCGGAAATCTGCCCGCCTGGCCGTCGGACGCCGAGCGCGAGGGGCGCTGGGCCACCTTCCGCATCCCGCAGGCGGGAACCGAGGAGGAGCCGCAAACGCTGGATGCGGCACGGGCGCGCGCCATGTCGTTTCTGCTCACCGAAGGCTATCACCTGCTGGTTGGCCGCACCTTGGTGGAGCGCGCGAGTTTCGAGAAGCTGATTTTCCAAGCGCTGCTGTGGGCAATGGCGGCGGCGGCGTTTCTGGCGCTGGTCGGCGGCGTGGTGATGGGCCGCGATATGCGCCGCCGCCTGGAAGGGATCAACCGCACGACCCGGCATATCATCTTAGGGGATTTGCAGCAACGCGTGCCGGTGTCGGGCAGCGGCGACGAGTTCGACGGGCTGGCGAAGAACCTTAACGCGATGCTGACGCAGATCGATCAGCTCATGCGCGCGGGGCGGGAAGTGACGGATAATATCGCCCACGATCTGCGCTCGCCGTTGACCCGGCTGAAAACCCGGTTGGAAGTGACGCTGATGAGCCACGATCCGCCGCAGATGCAGGGCGCGTTGGAAAAGACCGTTTCCGAGCTCGATAACGTGCTGCACACGTTCAACGCGATTCTGTCGATTTCCCAGGCCGAAGCCGGGGCCGGGCGGCAGGAGATGACCGATCTCGATTTGGCCGATCTGGTTGCTGATATCGCCGATCTCTATCAGGCCGTGGCCGAGGATAAAGCAATTGCGCTCAGTATCGAGCGCAGCCAGCCGACGCGCCTGCGCGGCAATCGGCATCTGCTGTTTCAGGCCCTCGCCAATCTCGTTGATAATGCGATCAAATATTCGCCAAGCGGCGGGCGGGTAACGCTCGCCGTCGCGCCTCAGGGCGACGGCGGCTCGGTGGTGGTCGCCGATACCGGGCCGGGCATTCCAACCGAGGAGCGCGCGCATGTGCTGCACCGTTTCGTGCGCCTGGAACAGAGCCGCACGACGCCCGGCAATGGCCTGGGGCTTAGCCTCGTGTCGGCGGTGGCGGGTCTCCATAATGGCTCCCTTATTTTAGGCGACAATCACCCAGGGTTGCGGGCAGAATTGATTTTGGGGCTGCCCGCGCAGGACACCGCCTCCAAAAGCGTAGCTGGTGCGTAACCCCGAGGTCTGAGTTTCAACAGGAGATGAGAACATGGCGCAGCCGGTAATTCCTACTTTGACGGCATCGGACCAATCGGTTGCGGTCTCAACGCTGGTCGACGATAGCCTTGGGCGTTGGAACGCGACCAGCGTTAAAGGAACGGCGGTGACGGTTCAGTATAGTTTCGCAACCTCGGTCGCGTCCTATGCCAATCAGTTTATCGATACTCGGGCGGGCCTGACGAGTTTTCAGGCCTTCGACGACACGATGAAGGCGCAAGCCCGCGAGGCGCTCGCGGCTTGGTCGGCCGTTACCAATATCAATTTCGTCGAAGTGGCCGACACGAGTTCCGTTGGGATGCGGTTTTTCACGCTCAGCGACGCCAGCGCCGATTCTGCGGGCTTTGCGTGGGGGGCGGGAACCGGTAGCCAAATCGGCAGTTCCTATCGGGGCGATGTTTGGATCAATCGGGCACAGACCGATACGGGCTATAGTCCGTTGCTGCTGCTGCATGAAATTGGCCATGCGCTGGGCCTCAAGCATCCCCATGAAAGCCCTGTTTTGGCGGATGCGAAGGACAGTATTCAAACGACGGTTATGTCCTACGACCAGGAATATAATTACGATATTAAGGTGACGGCGACGCGCACGGCGACCGGGGTAAACTGGTCA
>NZ_LAJY01000014.1 GCF_000963705.1 Elstera litoralis
TCGTCTTGCCCCGTCGCTGGCTATCGCCCGCACGGAATTGCTGCGCCTGAACAAGGATTACGCGCTGGATGTCGATCCCGATGCGCGCGTCGGTGATTTGCCGGTTGGCTTGCAGCAGCGGGTTGAGATTCTGAAAGCCCTATATCGCGGTGCGGAAATCCTCATCCTCGACGAGCCGACGGGCGTGCTGACGCCCCAAGAAGCCGATCATCTATTTCGGATTCTGCGCACGCTGAAGGCCGAAGGCAAAACCATCCTGCTCATCACCCACAAGCTGCGCGAAATCATGGACGCAACCGATAGCGTGACCGTGATGCGCGGCGGCGCGGTGGTCGGCACGGTGAAGACCGCCGACACGGATAAGGCACAACTCGCGGAAATGATGGTGGGCCGCAAGGTCAACCTCAGCATCGCGAAAGCTGACCGCGCGCCGGGGCCGGTAGTGCTGGAAGCGAAAAACATTCGCCTCGTGGACCGGCGCGGCGTAACGCTGCTGCACGATCTGAGTTTCGACGTGCGCGCGGGCGAAATCGTCGGCGTTGCCGGGGTGTCGGGCAACGGCCAGTCGGAATTACTCGATATTCTCGCAGGCATTCGCGGCCAAACCTCCGGCGAACTGCTCTACCACGGCACACCGCTGCCCGCCCTCTCGGGCACCGAAGCCGCGCGGCGGCGCAGCCAGCGCATCGCCCATGTGCCCGAAGACCGCATGACGATGGGGCTGGTGAAACCCTTCCCCGCCTATGAAAGCGCTATTCTCGGCTATCACCATGACGCGGAGTTGCAGGGGGATAAAGGCATCTCCCGCCTATTGTTCGACCGCAACAAGCTGATCGCCCGCACCGAAAATTTCATGGCGGAATTCGATGTGCGCCCGCCCGATCCGCTGTTGCGGACCTCGCTGTTTTCCGGCGGCAATCAGCAGAAAATCGTCCTGGCGCGGGAAATCCACCGCGACCCGGATTTGCTGCTGATCGGCCAGCCGACGCGGGGGGTGGATATCGGTGCCATCGAGTTTATCCACCGCCGCATTGTTGAATTGCGCGACGCGGGTAAAGCCGTTTTGCTGGTCTCGGTAGAGTTGGATGAAATCTTATCCTTGGCGGATCGAATCATTGTGATGGCCTGCGGAAAAATCACCGGCATAATTCCCCGCGCCGAGGCGGACGAGCGCCGCCTGGGGCTGATGATGGCCGGGGAGTCGAATGCGCGCGCCGCAGGAGACGCGGCATGAGCGCCCCCCGCCTCACCAGCCTACCGCGCTGGGTCGATCTCGGGCTACTGCCCTTCCTCAACCTCTCGGCGGCCTTGATCGTCTCCGGGCTGGTCATTGCGCTGATCGGCGAAAATCCTTTCGAAGCCTTGGTTATTCTCGTGAATGGCGCGGTCGGCTATCAGGAAGCCATCGGCTATACGCTGCATTACGCGACGAACTTCATGTTCACGGGATTGGCGGTTGCGGTCGCCTTTCACGCCGGGTTGTTCAATATCGGCGGCGAGGGGCAAGCCTATGTGGCGGGGCTCGGCGTCGCGCTCGTCTGCTTGGGATTGCCCGGCTGGCCCTGGTGGGCCGTGCTGCCGCTGGCCATGATCGCCGCGATTACCTGTGGCGCGGCCTGGGCGATTATCCCCGGCTATTTGCAGGCAGCGCGCGGCAGCCATGTGGTCGTGACGACGATCATGTTCAACTTCCTCGCCACCGCCTTCATGACCTGGATGCTGGTGGATGTGATCCGCGCCGATGGCCAGCAAGCGCCGCAATCGGCGGCTTTCCCGCCCTCGACGCATTTACCGACGATTCAGGATATGGGGGCTTTTCTGGGGCTCGACCTGCCCCGCATGCCGCTGAATCTGGGTTTCTTTCTGGCAATCCTCACCGCTATCCTCGTTTACCTCTACATTTGGCACACGCGCTGGGGCTATGAGCTGCGCACGGTCGGCACCAACGAGACGGCGGCCGTTTACGCGGGTATGCCGGTGCCGCGCCTGATTATCGTGGCGATGGTGATTTCGGGCGCGCTCGCGGGCCTGTCGGCCATCAATGAGGTGATGGGCGTGCAGCATCGGCTGGTGATGAATTGGACCGGCGGCGTCGGCTATGTCGGTATCGCCGTCGCCCTGATGGGCCGGAACCACCCGGTCGGGATTGCGCTATCGGCGCTGCTGTTCGGCGCGCTCTATCAGGGCGGCTCCGATCTGGCCTTCGAAATTCCCGCCATTACGCGCGAGATGATCGTCGTCATCCAGGGGCTCGTTATCCTCTTCTGCGGCGCGCTGGAAAACCTGTTCCGCGCGCCGTTGGAAGCCTATTTCAAACCGAAAAGCGCTTAAGGGAGGCCGGAAATGGATATGCTCGTTTCCATGCTCGACGCCACCTTCCGCGTGGCAACGCCGCTGGTGTTAGCCGGATTGGCGGGGCTGTTTTCCGAACGCTCCGGCGTCGTCGATATCGGGCTTGAGGGCAAGATGCTGGCGGCGGCCTTTGCGGGCGGATCGGTTGCCTTCATTGCGGCAGACCCTTGGGTGGGGCTGCTGGCGGCGATGCTGACCGCCTGGGGGCTGTCGATGGTGCATGCTTTTGCCTGCGTTACCCATAACGGCAATCAGATGGTTTCCGGCATGGCGATCAACATCGTCGCCGCCGGGATCACGCCAACGCTGGCAAGCGCTTGGTTCCACGAGGGCGGGCGCACGCCGGTGCTGCCGACGGAAGGGCGCTTCCGGCCCATCGACCTGCCCTTGGCCGAAACCGTCAAAGACGTGCCGATCTTCGGGCAGCTCTATAGCGACGTGATCTCCGGCCACACCGCCCCCGTCTATCTGACCGCGCTGATCGTGCCGCTGGTCGCCTATATCCTCTATAAAACTCGCTTCGGGCTGCGCCTGCGCGCTGTGGGCGATAATCCGCACGCGCTCGATACCGCCGGGGTCAGCGTCGCGCGCACGCGCTATCTGGCGCTCTCCTGCAATGGGCTGCTCTGCGGCATGGCGGGGGGCTATCTCTCCATCGCGCAATCGAGCGGATTCTTGCAGGATATGACCGCCGGGAAAGGCTATCTCGCGCTGGCCGCCCTGATCTTCGGCAAGTGGAAGCCCTGGCCGACCCTCTTCGCCTGCCTGCTCTTCGCCTTTACCGACGCGCTGCAAGTGCGCCTTCAGGGCGTGGCCCTGCCAGTGATCGGCGAAGTCTCGGTGCAGTTCATCCAGGCCGTGCCCTATATTCTCACCGTCCTGCTGCTGGCTGGGTTCGTCGGAAAAGCCGTCGCACCGAAAGCCATCGGCCTGCCCTATGTGAAGTCCCGATGACCGACCCAATCGATTTCAAAGCCCTGGTTGCCGCCGCGATGGACATCCGTAGCCGTGCCTATGCGCCCTATTCGAACTATCACGTCGGCGCGGCCCTGCTGACGCCGAGCGGGAAAATCTTCGTCGGCGCGAATGTTGAGAACGCCGCCTATCCGCAAGGCGCCTGCGCCGAAACCTGCGCCATCGGCACGATGATCGCGGGCGGCGAGCGGCGGTTGACAGCCGTTGCCGTCATCGGCTCCGGCCCCGATCTCTGCACGCCGTGCGGCGGTTGCCGCCAGCGCCTGTTCGAGTTCGGCCCGGCGGAAACCCCGGTGGCGATTGCGGCCGCAGATGGGACGTTCGAGGTGATTACGCTGGGCGAATTACTGCCCCGCGCCTTCGGTCCCAATCATCTACCCGATGCGCCCCCGGCATGAGCGGTGGCCTCACCACCGATTTTTGGCTGCGCGCCCATATTCGGCGCTGGAACGACCGGGGCATCTCGATGATGGTTCGCCATAAGGGCGACCCGCAGGCGGGTGCCGTGCTCGTGGTCATCAATCAGGGCGCGATCGGCTGCACTGTTTTGACCCAAACCCGCACGCTGGAGGGGGAAAAGGCGTGGCTGCGCGCGTCCGGCCCCGATCCCATCCCCGAAGCCGACGCCGAAGAAACCATCACCCGTGCCCGCCTTAGAGATCCCGACCTTTGGGTCGTGGAGATCGACGACCGCGAGGGCCGCCACCCGTTTGAGGAGCCGATTCTATGAGCCTGGACCCAACCGCAGCGATTAACACGATCCGCGCCAAAGCCCCCGGCTTTACGCCGCGCGTCGCTATCATTTTAGGTTCGGGGTTGGGCGGGTTGGCCGATCAAATCGAAAACCCGATTGTTATTCCGTATACCGAGATTCCCGGCTTTCCGCGCTCCACCGTCGCGGGGCATTCGGGCGAGCTGGTGCTGGGCCATTTAGGCGGCGTTGCCGTTGCCGGGTTCAAGGGCCGCAAGCACGTCTATGAGGGCGAGGGGCTCGCGGGCATGGCGGTGCCGATCCGGGCGATGAAGGGGCTGGGGGCCGAGCTTCTGATCGTCACCAATGCGGCGGGCTCGCTGCGGCTCGATTTGGAGCCGGGCCAACTGATGCTGATGGCCGATCACATCAATCTGATGAACGGCAATCCGCTGATCGGCCCGAACGATGAGACCATCGGCCCGCGCTTTCCCCCAATGGCCAATGCCTATGATGCCGCCATCCGCGCCAAGCTGCGCGCAACGGCGGAAGGTCTAGGGATTCCCCTGCAAGAGGGTACCTATATCGCCGTCACCGGCCCCTGCTTCGAGACCCCCGCCGAGATTAGGGCCTTTCAGCGCTTGGGCGCGGATGCGGTTGGGATGAGCACGGTGCCGGAAGTTATTCTCGCGCGCCATTGCGGTTTAACCGTCGCTGGGGTATCAGCCATCACCAACCTTGGTGAAGGTCTCAGCGATACCGCCCTAAGCCATGCCCACACGCTGGCCTTGGCGGGGCAAGCCGGGAAAGACCTAACCCGGCTGGTCATCGCCTTTCTGGAGGATTTCGGGACATGAGCCTGACGGAAACCGCCGCGCGCGCGCTGGCCCTGCTGGACCTGACCTCGCTGAACGATACGGATACGGACGCAACTATCCGCGCCCTCTGCGAAAAGGCCGTCACCCCGGCCGGGCCGGTGGCGGCGATCTGCATCTATGGGCCGTTCGTGGCACTCGCCAATGGGTTGCTCGATCAGCGCATCGGGCTTGCGACCGTGGTGAATTTCCCCGAAGGCACCCAAGAGCGCAAAACCATCGAGACCGACATTAAGGCGGCGCTGGTGGCCGGGGCCGACGAGATTGATCTGGTGTTCCCGTGGCAGGCGTTTTTTGTCGGGCAAGCGGACTTTCGCGCGCGATATTGTCGCGGCGGCGCGGGCCGTGTGCCCAACCGGCGTGATTTTGAAGGTTATTCTGGAAACCGGCGCTTTGGCGAACCCCACCGCCATCCGCGAGGCGTCGGAAGCCGCCATTCTGTCGGGCGCGGATTTCCTCAAAACCTCCACCGGCAAAACCCCGGTTGGGGCGACGCTGGAGGCCGCGCGCATCATGCTCTCGGTCATTCACGATATGGACCCGGAAGTGGGCTTCAAAGCCTCGGGCGGCGTGCGCACAATCGCCGATGCCAGCGCCTATCTGGCCGTGGCCGACGAGATCATGGGGCCAGCTTGGGCGACGCCGGAAACCTTCCGGTTCGGGGCCTCCTCACTGCTGGACGATCTGCTGCGCACCCTGGGGCATACGGCCCCCACGACAGAACCATCACGCGCTTCTTACTGAGATTTGACATGAGCTTTCTTCCGCAAGAGTTAATCCGCAAAAAGCGCGACGGCAACGCCCTGACCGCCGAGGAAATCGCCTTTATCGTCCAGGGGATCACGACGGGCAGCATGGCCGACGAGCAGGTCGGGGCCTTTGCGATGGCGGTGTTCTTTCAAGGCATGAGCATGGACGAGCGCATTGCGCTGACCTGCGGCATGCGCGACAGCGGCACCGTGCTCGATTGGAAGCCGCAAAACCTCGGGCGGCCCGTGGTCGATAAACATTCGACCGGGGGGGTCGGCGATAAAGTCAGCCTCATGCTCGCGCCGATTGTGGCCGCCTGCGGGGCGGCGGTGCCGATGATCTCCGGGCGCGGGCTCGGCCATACCGGCGGCACGCTGGATAAGCTGGAGAGCATTCCCGGCTATAACGCCGTGCCCTCGCCCGAGCTTTTCGCCAAAGTGACGAAGCAGGTCGGCTGCGCCATCATCGGCCAAACCAGCGCGATGGCCCCCGCCGATAAACGCCTCTACGGCATCCGCGACGTGACGGCGACGGTCGAATCGATCCCGCTGATTACCGCCTCGATCCTCTCGAAAAAACTCGCCGCCGGGCTCGACGCCCTGGTGATGGACGTGAAGTTCGGCTCCGGCTCCTTCATGGGGGCGCTGGACCGCTCGCGCGAACTTGCGCAAAGCATCGTTACCGTCGCCAACGGTGCGGGCTGCCCAACGCGGGCGCTGCTGACCGATATGAACGAGGTGCTCGGCACGACAGCGGGCAATGCTGTGGAAGTGGTGGAAGCGCTCGATTATCTCAGCGGCACCCGCCGCGAGCCGCGCTTGCACGCCGTCACCATTGCGCTTGCCGCCGAAATGCTACTGGCGAGTAAGCTTGCGGGCGATCTGAGCGAGGCGGAAGCCAAAGCCGAAGCGGCACTCGCCTCCGGGGCCGCCGCCGAGATTTTCGCGCGCATGGTCGTTGCCCTCGGCGGCCCTGCCGATCTTTTTTGAGAAGCAGGCCTTCTATCTGCCGCTTCCCGCCCTGACCGTCGATATCCCCGCCTCGCGCGCCGGGATCGTGACGGCGATCGACACGCGCGAGATTGGCCTTGCCGTGGTCGCCATCGGCGGCGGGCGCACCCGCTCCGCCGATCCGGTCGATCCGCTGGTCGGGCTAACGGAGATCGTCGCCTTGGCGCTTCGGTCGGCCCCGGCCAGCCGCTCGCCCGCCTGCATGTGCGCGATGCCGCCCAAGCCGCGCGGGCAACAGCGATGGTTCAGGCGGCGGTCACGATTGGCGATACGGCTCCGACGCGCGGGCCGATTGTGGCGGAACGGCTGGGGTAGGTTTCGGGGTTAGTCAGGCGTTGGCGTCGTCAAAAGGCGAAGCCAATCCTGGCGACCATCGAGAACTCGGACAATTTCGATCCGGTCGGGTTCGATGCGATACAGAAGCACCGTTTGATCGCAGGGGAAAAAGCGCAAGCCCGGTTCGATGTCGTTATGCGCACGACCAAGTTGCGGTAATTTCTGCAAATGGCCGCAGACGGCCAGAAGCCGCTGAAGCGCCGTGCGGGCAGCCGCTCTGCCATAATTTTCTTCCAAATACTCCCGCAGAACCAACAGGTCACGCTCGGCAAGATCAAGAATAATCAGCGGAAGCATTACGGAATATCGGTGTAGCGGGCCATTAAATCCCGAAAAACATCCTCCGCAGGCCGCCCCGGACCACTCTCCACCCCCTCGCGCCACAGGCGGCGGATTTCTTCCTTAGCTTGGACCGGATCGTACCAAGTTTCCAAGGCCGCCCGCGCTGCCGCTGTGACGGTCGGATAAGTCCCCGCATCGACCGACGCCTGAAGCTTCGCGGCGGTGGCGCTGTCGATTGTCACGGTCAGGGTTTGGGTCGGCGCGGTCATGCCTCAGTGAAGCACAGGAAGCCCAAAAACGCCAGCCTGTGCCCCTATTGCAGCGTCACCGTCACCCGCCGATTGCGCGGCTCGGCGACGCCATCCGGGGTGGGGATCAGCGGGTTGCGCTTACCGTGGGAGGAGATGGCAACGCTCGCTTGATTGAGGTTTCCCTCGGCCAAGCGCTTCGCCACCGCCTCCGCCCGCTCGCGGGAGAGAGCGAGGTTCAGCGCGTCCGAGCCGGTGGCGTCGGCATGGCCAGTGACTTCCAAATGCGGGAAGGGGCGTAGCGAGAGTTCCGCCAGAATCGTCGGGATTAGGGCGGCGGACTCAGCCGTCAGCGTCGCCGTGCCGCTTTCGAAATAGAGAATATAATTCACCGGCGGCACCGGCAGGGCCGCCAGCGCACTTCCCCAGGTTTCACGGATCGCCGCTTCCGTCAGCACCGTGGGTGCGGCGGGAGAGCCGCCCTTTGTGTCGAAGCGGGTCGATTGCAACGGCGCGTCGAGAAGTTGGGTCGCCCCGCCCGCCTCGACCGCGACCTTGCCGACACGCCCGCCGTCTTCGGGCAACAGGGCGATGGTGGTTTGCCCGGCGCAGCCCGCGAGCAGCAGCAGCGCCGCGAAAAGAAGAGACTTATTCATCGCCTTCCACCTTCACGACAAACTTGGTTCCGCGAATGCCGATATTGGCGCTGGGCGTGGTGAATTTGGTCCGGTCCGGGGCGAGACGCGCGATCTGCCCGGTCAGCACGGCAAACGTGCCGCGATGCAGCCGCGCGGCAAGGCCGAGTTTGTCGGCAGCCGGATCGAAAACGAAACTGTCCAAAGTCAGGCGCGCGTTCGGCCCGAGGGAGAGGGTGGTATCGTCGCGCAACGTCACGCCCAGGCTGGCATCGGCTGCCGTCGCCAATTGGTCGCCCGAGAGCAGATTCATACCCGCTGTAATTGGCTCCGACTGGCCCGCGCGCGTCAGCGTGGCCGATCCGGTGAGGGTTTTCACTTGGCCTGCGATAGCGGGCGGCTCTTGCGCGTGGCCCGCCCCTGAAACGCTCGCAAGGCCCAAGGCCAAGGCGGCGCAAACCTGAAATCCCAACCGTCGCATTCGAACCCTCGCGCCTGAATTGTCCGCAACAGTACCAAACGCCGAAGCATCGGCCTAAAAAAAAGGGAGGCCAAAGCCCCCCTTCTTCGTTTATTCCGCCCCGGTCATCCCGGCGAAGAAATCATTGCCCTTATCGTCCGTGACGATGAAAGCGGGGAAATCGACCACGTCGATTTGCCAGATAGCTTCCATGCCAAGTTCGGGATATTCCAGAACCTCGACCTTCTTGATGCAATCCTGCGCGAGCCGCGCCGCCGGGCCGCCGATGGAGCCGAGGTAGAAGCCGCCGTATTTCTGGCAGGCGTCGCGCACGGCTTTCGAGCGGTTGCCCTTGGCGAGGCTGATGAAGCTACCGCCCGCCGCCATAAAGGTTTCGATATAGGAATCCATTCGCCCGGCAGTGGTCGGTCCGAAGGAGCCCGAGGCGAAGCCTTCCGGGGTTTTGGCGGGACCGGCGTAGTAGATCACCTTTTCCTTAATATACTCGGGCAGCCCTTGGCCCGCATCCAGCCGTTCCTTCAGCTTAGCGTGGGCAATGTCGCGCGCCACAACGATGGTCCCCGTCAACGACAGGCGGGTTTTGATCGGATATTGCGACAGGATCTTGCGGATTTCCGCCATCGGCTGATTGAGGTCGATCTGGACCACCTCGCCCGCCGCGTGCGCGTCGGTGATTTCCGGCAGATATTTGGCCGGGTCGGTTTCGAGTTGCTCCAGGAACACGCCGTCCGCCGTGATCTTGCCCAAAATCTGCCGGTCCGCCGAGCAGGAGACGCCGAGCCCGATGGGGCAGGAGGCGCCGTGGCGCGGTAAGCGGATCACGCGAATATCGTGGCAGAAATATTTACCGCCGAACTGCGCGCCGATCCCCATTTGCCGGGTGAGTTCCAGCACTTGCGCTTCCAATTCCCGGTCGCGGAAGGCCTGGCCGAACTTATTGCCCTCGGTCGGCAGATCGTCGAGATAGCGGGCCGAGGCCAGCTTGACCGTCTTCAAGCACATTTCCGCCGAAGTCCCACCGATGACGATGGCAAGATGGTAGGGCGGGCAGGCGGAGGTTCCGAGGGTACGGATTTTCTCGTCGAGAAACTTCAGCAGCGCGGTGGGGTTCAGCACGGCGCGGGTTTGCTGATAGAGGTAGGTCTTATTCGCCGACCCGCCGCCCTTGGCCATAAAGAGGAACTTATAGGCGTCGCCTTCGGTCGCATAGAGGTCGATCTGCGCGGGCAGATTATCGCCGGTATTGACCTCCTGATACATGGTCAGCGGCGCGGTTTGGCTGTAGCGCAGATTGGTCTCCAGATAGGTCTTGCGGATGCCTTCCGACAAGGCTCCCTCGTCGCTGAAGCCGGTGAAGACGTTCTGGCCCTTCTTGCCCATGACGATGGCCGTGCCAGTATCCTGGCACATCGGCAGCACGCCGCCCGCCGCGATATTGGCGTTCTTCAACAGATCGAGCGCGACGAACTTATCGTTCGGCGAAGCTTCAGGATCATCGAGAATCGCCTTCAACTGGGCAAGATGGCCGGGGCGCAGCAGATGCGACATTTCATGAAACGCCGCCGCCGTCAGCGACACAATCGCCGCCCGATCCACCACGAGCAGCTTCCGGCCCGCAACCTCCTGAACCGATACGCCCGCCTCGGTCAGCTTGCGATAGGGGGTCGTATCCGTCCCGTGCGGGAACATCGGATGAAACTCGAACTCGGACATCGCGCGATCCTTTTTCTATGAGCGGCAGCTTTGGCCAAGGTTTTAGCGGGGCCGCGCCCTGCCGTAAACCGCGCGAATGCGCCCACCGTGCCGCGCCCCTGCGATGCACGCCTCCCTCTTCCCAACCCGGCTAAGACCGCCTATATAAAGGGCGTCGGGCAACCGACTATGGCGATAAACGCTGCGTGGAATAGACGTTACGGACCCGGGGGCGGTACCCGGCGTCTCCACCATTTCCGGCCCGCGTACCTGGGACGGCTTCTGGGGACGAAATAGGATCGACGTGCGTAATAAAGACCCAGTTTTCGCTCGGTATGGTTCCGCCGTCATCGGGCTAAACTCAGAAGTGCCAACGACAATCGTGTAGCACTCGCTGCCTAATTAATTAGGCAAGCGCGGTTCGGGGGGCACCGGGCAACAGAAGCCCCCCACTTAACGCCCCACGCTGGCAGGCCTAGCATCCCTGCCAAAGCCTCGGTTCAGATCAGCATTCTTGACCCTTGCTCCCTGCCGCGCTTTTGTGGTCTGTGATGATAAAGAGCGGTACGGGCCGCGCTGTGGTGCCCGTGCATGGTTTTGGAAATAGGAGGCGTAGAACATGCCCATCAATCTGCTTCGCTACGACCGCATGATCGAAGAAGCATTGCGGGGAGTGGTGCGCCGGGCGTTGCGCATGGTGGCCGCCACCGGCCTGCCGGGATCGCATCATTTCTTCATCTCGTTTCGAACCCATGCCGAGGGCGTGCAGATCGCCGATTATCTGCGCGAACGCTACCCGGATGAAATGACCATCGTGGTGCAGCATCAGTTCTGGGGCCTCGATGTCACCTCCGAACAGTTCAGCATTACGCTGAGCTTCAACGATGTGCATGAGCGGCTGATTATTCCGTTTGCCGCCATTACCTCCTTCGCCGATCCCGCCGCCCAGTTCGGCTTGCAGTTCCAGCAGGCCACCGCCGCGCTTGACGGCGAGGATGCCGAGGATAAGGGCAGCAAGGCGACAAAATCGACCGGCCCCGCCGTCGCCCCTACCCGCCTGCCGCTGCCCGCCGCCAAAAGCGAGGCGAAAGCCGATGGCGAGGGTGATACCCCGGCTGAAGGCGAAGCGCCCGCTGAAGACGGTAAAGAGGGTGAGCCCAAAGAAGGCTCGGTCGTTTTCCTCGATCAGTTCCGCCGCAAATAAAAATCAAAGGCGGCGCTGGTTTCTTTTAACGGTCCTGGGGAGGGGCCGTTGCGATGGTTTTCACGCGCCTCTTGGTATCGGCCTGTCTGCTCGGGCAGAAGGTCCGCTATAACGGCTCCGACAAACGCTTGGGGGATAGGCTGCTCGCGCTGTGGCAGCAGCAAGGCCGGATCGTGCCGATCTGCCCGGAAGTTGCTGCCGGGCTCCCTACTCCGCGCCCGCCTGCCGAAATTAGGCCCTCGGATGGCCGCATCTTTGACGATACCGGCGCAGAGGTTACCGACATCTTCGAAACCGGCGCGCAGATCGCCCTAACCGTCGCCCAACGGGAGGGCTGCCGCTTCGCGCTGCTGACCGATGGCAGCCCCTCCTGCGGCGCGCGTTTCATTTACGACGGCAGTTTTAGCGGCACTCGCATCCCCGGTGCAGGACGCACGGTTGCCCTGCTGCGCCGCCACGGCATAGCTGTCTATACCCCGTCCGACATCCACAGCCTATCGATGGCCCTAGAGCGTGAGGATAGAAGCGCATGATGACCTCCGTGCAGATGCGCGTGTTCCTGACCTTTGCGGCGGGCTATTTCCTTTCCTACCTCTACCGCACGGTCAATGCGGTGCTATCGCCGGATCTGACGCGCGACCTAACCCTGTCGCCGGCCGATTTGGGACTGCTGACCTCGGCCTATTTCATCACCTTCGCCCTGTTCCAGGTGCCGCTCGGGTTGCTGCTGGATAAGTTCGGGCCGCGCCGGGTGCAGGCCGCGCTGCTGGTCTTTGCCGCCTTGGGAGCAGCGGGCTTTGCCATCGCCCAAACCGTGCCGACGCTGATTCTCGCCCGTGCCCTCATCGGCCTCGGCGTGTCGGGTTGCCTGATGGCCGGGTTCAAGGCGCTGGTTCTGTGGTTCCCGCGCGAAAAACTCCCCTTGTGGAACTCGCTCTATATGGTCGCGGGCGGGCTCGGCGCGACGATGGCGGCAACCCCGGTGGAACTCGCCCTGCATGTCACCGACTGGCGTGGCGTGTTCTGGGGACTTGCGGGCCTGACGCTTCTCGCCGCCCTGACCATTGCCGTGCTGATCCCGCCACCGCCGCCCACCGAAACGGCCCCGCCGCAAGAAAGCCTCTGGGCCGGGTTCAAGGCGATTTACGGCTCGGCGCTGTTCTGGCGCATCGCGCCGATGGCCGCCGCCTGCCAAGGGGCGTTTCTCGGTTATCAAGCCCTGTGGATCGGCCCGTGGGTGCGCGACGTGCAGGGGCTCGACCGGCTGGCGGCCGCCAATGTCGTGACGAGTGCCGCCATCGGCATGACGATCGGATTTTTCCTGCTCGGCCTCATCGCCGAAGCCGCCCGCCGCAAGAGTATCGGCCCGCTCACCGTGGGGCGGATCGGTATGAGCTTGTTCGGCCTCGTGCAACTCGCGCTCTTGCTGCGACTGCCGCTGCCGCCCGCCCTGCTCTGGGGCCTGTTTGGCGCGCTCGGCACCTCCAGCATGATGTGCTACGCCTATCTCTCGCAAACCATGCCCGCCCATCTTGCCGGGCGCGTGAATACCGCCATCAATCTACTCGCCTTCAGCGCCGCCTTTACCGTGCAGACCGGCATTGGCACCTTGGTGAGCAGACTTGGGGTCGAGGGGCAATACTGGGGATTGGGGCTTTGTATTGGCGCACAATTCCTTGGGTTGGCGTGGGGATTGCGGTCTTCCCAAGCAAAAGTTTGATTCATTTTTAATAAAAAAGTATTATTTTCTTCTTAAGGAAATAGAAACTACCCCATCCTAGAATATAGCGAGTTTCGATTTAGGGGGACTGACAGCGCCGTCCCCTGCCCTCGAAAAACACGCCCCTGGGGATGAGCCATGTTCAAAACATCGACCTCCGCGCTTCTGGTGTCTATTCAGGCCATCATGCTGACGGGCCTCATCCTCGCCGCCGGGGCGCTCGCCGTTCGCGCGTGGCATAATTACGATCTCGCCGTGCAGATCGAGGAAAGCGCCGTGCTCAACCGCGCGCTTCTGAACGGCACCATCGGCGTTCGGGCACAGATTGCCGAAGGGCAGACCGCCTTAACCGTGGATTCGACCGCCACTACCCGCTTGGAGGCCGCCCGCGCCGCCGCCACCCAGGCGTTCACGGCGGCGATGCTGGCCTTTCATCCCGTCGCGCTGGCCGATAAAGCCGCGATTCAAGCCAAGTTCGATCAAAGCTGGGAAAATCAAAAGCGCAATTGGAACCTTGTCACCGATCAATTCAGCAAAGCTCCGGCGCAACGCAGCCTGACCGCCGCCGATCCGCTGTGGAATGCCATCCGCGAAACGGTCGCCCTGCTGGAGAGCACCGGCAGCGCCGTCGGCAATCAAGTGCGCATGCAAGACCCGGTTCTCGCCGATATGCTGCGCGTGCGCGAAGGCGCGTGGCAGTTGCGCGATAGTTTCGGCGGTCAATGTTCCTTGCTGCGCCCCAGTATTCTTCAGAATAAGGTGCCAACGCCGGAAATCCTCGCGCGCTGGCATGCGGGCAAAGGGGCCTATGGCGTTGGGCAACAGGTGCTGATCGACTATGCCGCCCGCACCGGCGTTCCGCAGACCTTGGTTACGCAGATCGGTGCCGCGCAACGGGCGATTGCCGAGGCTCAGCCGAAAATGGATGCGCTCGTTGCCGGGATTGATGGCAGCGGCACCGCCAAGACGGATGCAGAAACCTATCGCGCTATCTGCAATGGGCCGTTCGATACAATCGTGCGGGTCGCAACCTTGGCCCTTGACGAATCGGTCGCCTATGCCGACGAGCAGCAGCAGGCTGCCCTGTGGGCGCTGATTCCCGCCTTGCTCGGTCTCGCTGCGGCCGTGGTGATTTCCATTCTGGGCTTTCTTACGATCACGCACCGCCTGCGCGCCCCGCTGAACCGCCTGATGGCCTCCATCGCCCTTTTGGCCCAGCGCGACTATAGCATGCCCGTCGCCGCCCTCGCCCGCCCGAGACGAGTTGGGCCGCATGGCCGACGCGCTCGAAGCCCTGCGCCTCAGCGCCCTTGACGCCGAGCGCTTGGGCCGCGAAACCGCCGAACGCCAAGCCGCCGAAATGGCGCGAGCGCGGACCGTGCAGTCGCTCAGCCAGTCGTTCCAGAGCCACGCCGCCGAGGCGCTCGACCGCATTCTAAACGCCTCAACCCGCCTTACCGAGACCTCCGCCGTCATGCGGACGGTGGCGAGCGATACCAGCGGTCAAGCGACGCTGGTTTCCAATGCCGCCGAAGAAACCTCCAGCAGCATTCAAACCGTCGCCGCCGCCACGGAAGAGCTCTCGACCTCCATTGCCGAAATCTCCCAGCAAGTCACCAGCAGCGCCGATTTGGCCCGCAATGCCGCCGCCCGCGCCGAAACCACCAATGCCACGGTGGAAGCCTTAAGCATCGGCGCGCAGAAAATCGGCGACGTGGTGAAACTCATCACCGATATCGCGGCGCAGACTAATCTGCTCGCCCTCAATGCCACGATCGAAGCCGCGCGCGCAGGGGACGCGGGGAAGGGCTTTGCGGTGGTAGCAAGCGAAGTGAAGAACCTCGCCGGCCAAACCGCCCGCGCTACCGATGAAATCGCGTCGCAGGTTCAGCAAATCCAGGCGACCACTGCCGAAGCCGTCAGCGCTATTCTCGGCATTACTCAGATGATCCGCAGCATCAGCGAAGGCACCTCCGCCATCGCCGCCGCCGTGGAAGAGCAAGGGGCCGCGACGCGCGAAATCAGCAGCAACGTCCAGCGCGTCGCCCAAGGCACCGCCGAAGTCACCTACACCATCGCCGACCTCGCCAAATCAAGCGGCCAAACCGGGGCCGCCTCCCAGCAAGTGGAAGCCGCCGTCGAAACCGTGGCGAAGGAACAGGAATCGCTACGCCACTCGGTCGAGAATTTTCTGACGGGGGTTCAGGCAGCGTAAGGGGAGAACTCGCGAGCGCGATGCGGGGGGCTTCCCCCGCGCCCCGCCCAAGGGCGCGGCCCCAGCAATCACGCTTCCGCCGAACCGTGCCATTCTGCTTTTCCTTTCACCTCCACAATCCGCCCGTCTTCCACCGTAAACACCTGATCGGCGTGGCGGATGGTGGTTAGCCTATGAGCAATCACCAGAGTGGTGCGGCCCACGGCGATGGTCTCCAGGCTGCGCTGAATGGCGGCCTCCGTCTCATTGTCGACGGCGGAGGTTGCTTCGTCGAGCACCAGGATCGGCGCGTCTTTTAGAATGGCGCGGGCGAGGGAAAGGCGTTGGCGCTGCCCGCCCGAGAGCTTCTGGCCGCGCTCGCCGACCAAAGTATCGTAGCCCTGCGGCAGGCCGAGGATGAACTCATGAGCTTCGGCGAGCCGGGCGGCGCGTTCGATGTCGCCTTGCGTTGGCCACCCCGCGCGCCCGACCGCGCCATAGGCGATATTCTCACCGACCGTGCCGTCAAACAAAAACACATCCTGGCTGACGAAGCTGATCGCCCGGCGTAAATCGCGGATGCGTAAGGAGGAGATCGGCTGGCCGTCGAGCAGCACTTGCCCCTGGCTCGGCTCATAAAAGCGCATCAGCAGCTTCGCCAGCGTGCTTTTCCCCGATCCCGTCGTGCCGATGAAGGCCGCGACCGTGCCCGCCGGAATATGCGCCGACACCGCCTCCAGCACCCGCTCGCGCCCGGCATAAGCGAAGGAAACCGCGTCGAAGCGCACGTCGCCCTTTACATCGGCAAGCGCCAGCGGCGTGCCGTGATCGTCCGCCGGGGCTTGTGTGTCGAGCAAATCCAGCACGCGGCGGGTGGAGGCCATCGCGCGCTGATAGAGATCGACCGTCGCGCCCATTTCCGTCAGCGGCCACAGCAGGCGTTGTGAGAGGAAAATCAGCACCGAATAGGCCCCGACCGCGAGCTTATCCTCCAGCGTCAGCCAACCGCCGTAGACCAGCGTCACCATGAAGCCGGAGAGCACCGCCATGCGCACGACCGGAATGAAGGCTGACGATAGCTTGATCGCTTCGCCATTGGCCGCGCGGTAATTCTGGCTGTCCGCGCCTAAGGCTTCGGACTCGCGCACTTCCGCCGTATAGCTTTTGATCGTGGCGATGCCGGTCAGGCTATTGGCGAGGCGGGCGGAAATCAGCCCGGCTTTCTCGCGCACCTCGGCATAAAGCGGCTCGGCGCGGCCCTGAAACCAGATGCTGCCGATAATAATCACCGGCATCGGCAGCATCGAGAGCAGCGCAATCGTCGGCTGCAATAGGAAGAAGACGATCCCGACGCCCAGGCATCCCGTGGTGATTTGCAGAATCTGGTTGGCGCCGTTATCGAGAAACCGTTCGAGCTGATTGATGTCGTCGTTCAAAATCGACACCAGGGAGCCGGTGGAGCGGTCCTCGAAAAACCCCATGTCGAGTTTCTGGACGTGGGCGAAAGCATCCAGCCGCAACTCGTGCTGCATGGTCTGCGCCAGCCGCCGCCACGCCAGTTGGTAGAGATATTGAAACAGCGACTCGCCGCCCCAGACCAGCAGGGTTAGCACGCCGAGCAGCCCAACCTGCAACACCGGGTCGGGCAACCCCAGCGAGGCGAGGAAGGATTGATCGCGCCGCACGACCACATCGACCGCCGCCCCGATGAGGATTTCCGGCGCAAGATCGCAGAGCTTGTTCATGATCGAACAGAAAATCGCCCAGCGCATCTGCGGGCGATACCGGAAGCCGTAGCGGTAGAGGCGGCGCAGGGGGGCACGCGGATCGAGTAAGCTCATCGGGGCACTCAGGTTCGAGCCGAAAACAAGGCCAGACCCTACCCGGAACCCCGTTAACCTGTCGCCCTATAAATCGAGATGGCTTCCATCGCAGAAAGGCGGCTTTTTGGTCGCTTTGCAGCCGCAGAACCGCACCGGCATATCGGCGCTGGGTTTAAATTGTAACGGCTCGACCCCTGTTCCGGCGTGGGATCCGTCACAAAATGGTTGCTTGGCGCTCCGGCCGCATTTGCACCACCAGTAGGTTTCCCCGGCTTTCAGGGCGACTGTGATGGGTTCTTTCAGAGGAGAGGCAGACACTGGGGGAACCTCGTGTCGAAATGAATAGGAATTGAAACGTTAGTCTAGTCGGGCCTCCCTTGCAGCCCCTCTTTCCCCGCGCTACCGTGCCGTCTATGTGTTTCGGCGCGCCGCGCGCCCCGATAAGTCTAAAGGTAGTTTGATATGCCGCTGTCAGAGGCCCAACAGGCCGAGATTGAAACCGCCCGCGCGGCCCGCTTCGAAACCCGTCGGGCCACGGTCCCCGCGCTCGAAGAAATGCTGTTCACGGCCCTGCCGGTGCTGGATCACGGGTTCGTGCGCGTCATCGATTATATGGGCGATGATGCCGCCGTGGTGCAGGCCGCCCGCGTTTCCTATGGCCGGGGCACGCGCAAGGTTTCGGAAGATAAGGCGCTGATTAAGTACCTGATGCGCCATCGCCATTCGACGCCGTTCGAAATGTGCGAGATCAAATATCACGTCAAACTGCCGATCTTCGTCGCCCGCCAGTGGATCCGGCATCGCACCGCCAATGTGAACGAGATTTCGGCGCGCTACTCGATCCTCGACAAGGAATTCTACCTGCCGCGCCCGGAAGATCTGGCGGCGCAATCCTCCGTTAATAGGCAGGGGCGCGGCGATATACTGGAGGCCGAGCAAGCCTCAATGGTGCTCGATCTACTGCGCGACGATGCCGAGCGCACCTACCGCAATTACGCCTGGATGCTGAACGAGGAAGACGCCGAAGATCACGACGCAGACCGCCCCGGCCTTGCCCGTGAGCTTGCCCGCATGAACCTCACGCTCAATACTTATACCCAATGGTATTGGAAGACCGACCTGCACAATCTGCTGCATTTCCTGTCGTTGCGCGCCGATGCCCACGCCCAATATGAAATCCGCGTTTATGCGGAAGCGATGCTGGAAAGCGTGAAGGCTTGGGTTCCCGGCTGCTACGAGGCCTTCTGCGACTATCGCCTGGGGGCCGTGTCGCTTTCGGCCGGGATGCTGTCCGTCGTAAAACGCCTCCTGGCAGGCGAGGCCGTGACCCAGGAAACCAGCGGCCTCGGCAAGCGCGAATGGACCGAGTTAATGCTCTCCCTCGACCGACCGGGGGCCTAGCGGATGGCAACGCCGCTGCCCGAACCGCTTCACGCCGCCTGGACCGCGACGCGCTATATGTTTGCCGCGCGCGGGGTGCTGTATGAGGCGCGAATCGGGCAGGTTAGCGCCGCGATTAGCAAGTTTTTGACGGAACAGAATGCCCCCGCCGGAATTTTCCTGTCGGCCTTCAACCCCGGTTTACCGGCATCGGGCGAGGCGCTGACCGAGATGTATCCGCTGCTAAAGCCGGAAGAAAAACGCCGCGCTGCTGGAGCATCTTTGGGGCCTGCTCGGCACTTCCGGCGCGCGCTGGTTTCCCCATGTCGGCCTACCCGATAGTTCCGATTGGCCGCCGGAGGAAGGGGCCTTCATTCTCGAAGACCCAGGGTTCGACCCGCAGCGCCTCGCCCGCAGTTTCCGGCAGCGCGCCTATATCCGCGTTGCGCGCAATCAGCCCGCAACGTTGGAGTTGGTGGTTCCGGCAACGGTCTAATTTTCCAAGGTAAGGAGTAGCCCTATGGCCCCCGTTTCGGCCTTTATCGATTCCAATTTTCACGGCGGCGCGATTACGGTCGTTTCTACCGACGATGTGCGGGCGCTCGAGTTGCGCTTGCGGCCCGACAATGCCTCGGAATTTGCCCAATGGTTCTATTTCCGCGTCCACGCGCCGCGCGGGGTTGAGCAGGTCTTGCACATTCGCGGCGTCGAAACCGCCGCCTTCCCGAAAGGCTGGCCCGATTACCGCGCCTGCGTCTCGGCGGATGGCGAGGATTGGCGGCGCACGGAAACCAGCTTCGACGGCTCGACGCTGACCATCCGCCACACGCCGACGACCGACGTAACCGCCTACGCCTATTTCGCCCCCTATTCCGCCGAAGATACACAGCGCCTCATCGGGCGCGCGGCGCGCGACCCGCGCGTGTCGGTCGATATTCTGGGAATGTCGCTGGAAAATGCGCCGATTCACCGGCTTGTGGTGAAAGACCCGACCAATAAGGGCGGCCGTCCGCCGCTGTGGCTGGTCTCGCGCCAGCACCCCGGCGAAACCATGAGCGGTTTTTTCCTCGAAGGTTTCCTTGGCCGCCTGCTCGATCCCACCGATAGCGCCGCCCGCGCGCTGCTGGCCGCCGTCGATGTCCATATCGTCCCCGATATCAACCCGGACGGCTCGCGCCGGGGCAATCTGCGCACTAATTTTGCGGGGGCAAACCTCAACCGCGAGTGGGACCGCGCCACGCCGGAGTATGCCCCGGAAGTACTCGCCGTGCGCACCGCCCTGGAAGCGACGGGCGCGTCCCAGCTTCTCGATCTACACGGCGATGAAGCGCTGCCCTACGTCCATTTCATCCCCGCCGATATGCCCGCGCCGCTGCTGGAGCGCCGCGCGAAGTTCGAAGGCGCGCTTCTGGTCGCTAGCAGCGATTTTCAGACCGAGCATAGCTCCACCCTCGGCGGCCCGAACAATCCGCGCCTGCTCTCCCATTGGGCGACGCGCAATCTCGATTGCCTCGCGCTCACTCTGGAACAGCCGTTCAAGGATAATGCCCTGCGGCCCGACCCGATCTACGGCTGGTCCCCCGCCCGCGCCCGCCGCTTGGGCGTCGATATGATTTCGGCTTGCTACGTCGATCTGGTGAAATAGATATTGGAGGGGGAGCCCAAGGCTCCCCCCTTTATCCGAATAGCCCGCGCCAAACCGCAAGGCCCATCCGGCTCAACGGATGCTCGGGGTCTTGCGCCAAGAGCCGCGCCGTGATCGCCAGCGACATAATTACCAACATGGGCCGCACCAGCTTCGCGCCTTTCGAGAGCACCAGTTTCGCGCCGAAGCGCGCGCCGATGAACTGCCCCGCCGCCAGAATCACCCCAAGCCCCCACAGTACATGCCCGCCCGCAGCCAACACGAGGAAGGCCGCGACATTGCTGGTAAAATTCACGATCTTGGCGTGCCCCGTCGCCCGGCGCAGCGTATAGCCCGCCAAGGTCACGTAAGCCAGCGCCCAAAAAGAGCCCGCGCCGGGGCCGAAAAACCCATCGTAAAATCCAAGGCCGATCCCGAAGATCAGCGCAAAAGCAACCTCGCCCAAAACGCCGATGGGTTTCGAACGCCCCCGGCATTCTTCGCCAGCAGCATATAGAGCGCGATGGCGATCAGCAGAAACGGGATTAGGTCGCGCAAAATCCCCGCATCAATCACCTGGAGCGTCAGCGCACCCAAGACCGAGCCGATGAAGGTGGCGGCGATAATCCCCATCATCGGGCGCACCTGCACTTCGCCGCGCCGGATAAACGTCATGCTCGCCGAAAAGCTGCCAAAACACGCGCCCAGCTTCGACGTGCCGAACACCTGCGCGGGCGTCAGCCCCACCGCGAACAGCACCGGAATGACCAGCAGCCCGCCACCGCCCGCAATCGAATCGACGAACCCGGCCAGCATGGCGAGAAAAAATAAGGCCAGCAGGACGGTCGGGGCCAAGCCGTCCAGCGTTAAAAGTTCGAGCATTCTTCTATCCTTCGGGAAGAAGGTCAGGGGCTTTGCCCCCGGCACTCCCAACCAAGGGACTTGTCCCTTGGTAATCCCGTTTAATGTCCTGATTTAACCGGAGCAGGGGCAGAGCCCCTGCCCCTTAAAGCGGTGCCGTTGCCGCTTCCAGCCACACCGCCGTTTCAGCATCGACGCGCGGCAGCATGCGGCCCCGCACTTCGGCGTGGTAACTGTCGATCCAAGCGCGTTCCGCCGGGGTGAGCAGGTCGGTATCGATCAAATTGCGGTCCCAAGGCGCGAAGGTGAGGGTTTCAAAGCCCATAATCTCGCGCTCGGCCCCGGCCAGATCGATCTTGCGGACGATCACGAGGTTTTCGCAGCGAATGCCATAGGCCCCCGGCTTGTAATAGCCCGGCTCGTTGGAGAGGATCATCCCCGGCATCAACGCCGCCGCCGTCCCGGCTTTCGAGATGCTCTGCGGCCCCTCGTGGACGGAGAGATAGGAGCCGACGCCGTGGCCGGTGCCGTGATCGTAATCCAGCCCATCGGCCCAGAGGAACTGCCGCGCCATCGCGTCGATATGCCCGCCGGTCGTGCCCGTGGGAAAACGCAGAGTGGCGATGGCGATATGCCCCTTCAGCACCAGCGTGTAGTGACGGCGCATCGCGGCGGTCGGCGTGCCGATGGCGAGGGTTCGAGTGATATCAGTGGTGCCGTCCTCATACTGGCCGCCACTATCGATGAGATAGATTTCCCCCGGCGTCAGTTTCCGCTGCGCTTCCGGCGTCGGGCGATAATGCGGCAAGGCGGCATTCGGCCCAGCCGCAGAAATCGACCCGAAGCTGAGCCCGCGCAACACACCCGTTTCGCGGCGAAACGCTTCCAGCCGGTCGGCGGCGGCGATTTCGGTGAGCGTGCCCGATAGGGCTTCCTGGCTGACCCAGGCAAGGAAACGGATCACCGCCGCCCCGTCGCGCAAATGCGCTTCCCGCGTGCCGTCCAACTCCGCCTCGGTTTTGCAGGCGCGGGGAAGGGCGACAGGATCGGCTCCGCGCACGACTGTTGCGCCGGTCTTGGTGAGGGTTTCGGCGATGCCCCAGGCGCAGGCGGCGGCGTTCAGCAGCACGCGTTCGCCCTTGAACTCACGCAAGGCTTCGACAAATTCGAGCGGATCGCGCACGCGCACGGCATTGCCCAAATGCGCCGCCACATCGGGCAGCAGCTTGCGGCTGTCGATGAACCAATCGACGGTGCCATCGGCGCGGGCGAGGGCAAAGCTTTGCGCGACGGGCTTATTCGGAACATCGGCCCCGCGAATATTCAGCAGCCAAGCGATGCTTTCCGGCGTCGTCATCACCGTCGCCGCCACTTTCTGCTTCTGCAAATCGCCCGCGAGCGCGCTGCGTTTGTCGGCAGACGACCGGCCCGCGCGGGCGTCGGGATGAATGCGCACCGGCCCCAGCGGCACCGGCGGTTGCGCGTCGCCCCAGACCATATCGATGGGATTGGGTTCGACCGGCACTAGCGTTACGCCCGCCTCCGCCAGACTATCGGCGAGCTTTTCGATCATATCGAGCGAATGCAGCCACGGATCGAAGGCAATGCGCTGCCCGGTTTTCGCCGCCGCTTGCAGCCACTCGCTCGGCGGCATTTGCGTGAGGTGGCATTGTTCGAAAACGGCAGTATCGGTTTGGTCGCGCGCCTGTTCGGTATAGCGGCCATCGACGAACAGCGCCGCGCGGTCGGTGAGCACCACGCAATTCCGGCGGACCCGGTAAAGCCGGTCAGCCACGGCAGCCGTTCGGCATGGGGCGCGAGCGAATCGCCCTGATGCTCGTCGGCGCGGGGAATGAGGAAACCGTCGATGCCGGTTTGCGCCATCAGCGCGCGCAAGGCGGGCACCCGCGCGGCCAGTGGTAGGGGCGACGGCAGGCTGGCACGCGTGTCGGCCTTCAGCGCCGCCAACTGCGCGACCAGCGCCGGGGAAGGATTATCGACCACGAGGCGCGGCCAGTCGGTATCGGACACATCCACCGAAGCACTGGCGAGCCCCGCCACCAGCGCCTTCACGCTGCCGACATCCGGCCCGCCCTGCTTCGCCAGCAGCCCCGCCAACGCCTCATCGCCCTGATACACTGCCCGACACTCCGACACCGCGTTTCTCCCGGAAAGGATTTTTCGTCGCGGAGAGGCTAGAGCGGTTTTGCGCGAAACGGAAGCGTTGACGTTGCAAGGATGAACGCGGAAAATGTGCCCAATCACTCTGGGAGAGCCAGCATGGAAATCGCCGTAGACGCTGAGACCGCGCGCGCCGTGCGTCGGCTGGCGATTCTTCGCAAGGAAACGCTGGAACAGGCGATCAGCGGAGCCATCCGCGAAGCGCTCGCCCGCACCGAGCCAACCGTACCGGACAGACCATTAACCGCAGCACAGCAAGCGACCATTGCCCAAATATTAGCCCAGGTGAAGGCGCTTCCGCCGTTGGACGGAGCGGGAGATGACCCCACCGCCTTCCTCTATGACCAGAACGGCCTGCCGCACTGATCGATGGTCGTGTCCTCATAAATTGAATGACTCAAAATGTTGGAAACCGAACCACAACCAAGAGAAGAAGACGTTCTGCGTTAGCCCTTGAGAGTAGCGTTTATAATCGTTAGAATAGGCTGCATGGTTAGTTGCACAGCGCCAAAACGGGGCCATCGCACCGCGAGTGGTCGAGCGGACTGCCCTGCATGCGGTGGCGGCTCCCGCAGCAAGGGTTTTTACCCGTCCCCGCGCCCATCCTATTCCTCGTCAGGGGACAGTGGAGGCGGTCGGAGCAGCCTCAGCGGGTCCGGCACCAAAAAAAAGGCCTGAATGGTCACGAGCTGGTTCATCTGTGACGTACACACTTGCCGAGACAAAGGCACTCGAGCCGATCCGCAACAGCGTCGAAAAACGAGCGCTCTTGCCCGACCTTCGGGACATCTTTCTCTGCCATGCTTGGGATGACCGGAAAGGAGCAGCCAAAGAGCTGCACGATCTCCTTGAGTCACTCGGCGTATCGGTCTGGTTCAGCGAGAACGACGTTGGCCTCGGTAAGCCGTTGCTTCGGGCCATCGACAGAGGCTTGGCAAACTCACGGATAGGGATCGTCCTAGTGACCCCGGCGCTGCTGCTGCGCCTCCCAGCGGAGGGAATTGCCGACAGGGAG